>CAZJCZ010000290.1:0-2603 GCA_964544575.1 uncultured Flavobacteriaceae bacterium
TTAAGAGGGAATATTTAAAACCAATTTTATCGGCTAATGCACCTGTAAAGGTTGGTAGTAAATATAAGCCTCCAGAAAAAACACCGGATATTAAACCGGCTTCTACATCTGTAAAACCTAAAATTCGTGATAGATATAATGTGATTACAATAAATACACCGTAATAAGCACCTCTTTCTAGTAACTCAACTATATTGGCTGTCCAGAATGCGCGTGAAAACCCTTTTAACCTGCTAAACATGTAATGATTTTTTAAGATTTAATAAAGTTGCCGAAGATAAGAACTTTAATACATTATATGTATACTAATGGGAGTCTTTTTGACACTATTATTTACATTTTATAAAACTATTCTATTCGTTCTTAATAAAATCTAAATCGAGCACATTAAAATTATTCGCGGCCTTCACTAATAGGGTAGAGCCAATGGCTTCAAACAGGTGATTCGTTCTTAATACAAATTCAGCCTGTTTTTCAATTTTGTAATTTGGAATACCAACTATAGTTAGATCTGTGGTTGAAGAATGATCCTCAATAATATCATAAAATGCTTTTTGTTCAACAGCATTGTTAATAATTTTAATTTCAACGTTCACTCTTAAGTCTTCAACAAGCTTCGCAATTTTTGAATGGATCAAATCAATATTAACGTTGTTATTATTCACAAATAAAACCCGAATACTTGTATTATTCCATTTTGGAGAGGCAATAATAAAACGTGCAATGTTAAGCATCATCTCGGCATTCTTACTATCGGTTTCGCGCCACCATAGATCAACTGTTTGATAGTTCCCAAATTTCATTTTTCTATCAAAATCCAGATACAATAAATTATAATCTAAATGTAATAATGTTTCGGTCATTTTAGAATATTCGATCGAATTCTCCAGACCTTTTGGCCAACCCATCATGATGGTATTAGGTTCAACGCCGGAAAATCCAAAATTTGAAGCAATATTTGTTATGCCCGTATAAATATTATCTACTTTTAGTTGCCTCCCAAATATACCGAGTTCTTTAAAGTTATCATCTCTAACAATTTGCTCAGTTTTCCGTAATGGTTTATCATTACTTGTATCAACAATCAATTTAAAATTGGTAACTACCCCTGTACGTCCTGATACCGTTTTTCCTAACTCCAACAAATATGATTGATGCTCACTTCTACCACTAAACAAGATAATATTTGGATTCCAATTAGCGTCTTCATCAATTTGGGCATCAATTTTTTTTAATCCTTTATTGACCACGTTTTCCCAGACACTTCTCCAAACATCGTTAGATTGTAACTGAACTTCTTTTCGTTGTAACCCAAAATATAAACCTCCAATGACAAGAAAAGCACCCATCATTGCCATCGTATCTAACTTAAACATCACTGCAAAACAAGCAATAAACCCAATCAACCCGATCCATCGTTTAATTTTAAACGTTGGTTGGAAATCCGGATTTGCCCAGCTTTCCAAGAAATACGAAATATTTATAAAGCCATAAGCTGTAAGGTAAAACATAGAAACTACACGTGCAATAACATCTAATTCGCCAATTAAAATACCAGCCTCAGCAATTACAAAAATCATAAATAATGCGTTTACAGGCTCGTTATTTCTTCCCTTGCCTTCACGAAATATTTTGGGGGTTACCTTATCAACAGACATGGCTTGTAAAATTCTTGGCCCTCCTAGAATTCCTCCCAAAGCTGAAGAAAGCGTAGCACCCCAAATTCCGGCAACAACAGCCGGAGCAAATAAGGCTATTTTCATTAAAAAATTATAATCCGTTTTTAATACTTCAGAATTGACATTATATGCAATAAAAACTGCAAGTGCTAGATAAACTAAAAGCCCGACTCCAATAGCTAATAAAGTACCAACAGGAATTGATCTTTTTGGATCTTTTAAATCACCACTCATGGCAATACCTGCAGTAAAACCCGTAACTGCCGGAAAAAAAACGGCAAATACAACTTCCAATGGAACCGAGCCTTCGGTTGAAAATAGGGGTACAGTGGCTGGGGTAAATTCTGACGTTCCAAAAAAGATAGCAACCAATGAAATAATAATGGCTGTAAGGATAAAAAATTGAGCTTTCAAGGCAGCTGAAGTGCTTATCAAAGCTAATGCGGTAAGTGTGATCAAGGCAATTGTTCCTGTTATTCGAAAGTCATTAACCGACATACCCAGGCCAAAATAAGCGTTAAAACTTTCAGAAAAACCAATTAAATATAAGGCAATAGAAAAGGCGGTTCCAACCGTTAAGGCAATACCAATTGATCCTCCAATGGGAATTCCCATACTTCGCGAAAGCACATAATAAATACCTCCGGCTCCAATTTTTTTATCGGTGGCAACTGATGATACACTTAAACCAGTAGTAACCGCAATTACATGCGCTATGATGATAATGACAATGGCTCCAATGAGGCCGGCATTACCTATAACCCAACCCAACCGCATATACATTATAACTCCTAAAATGGTTAGGATAGAAGGTGTAAAAACACCCGCAAAGGTTCCAAATTTCTTTTTTTCTACCATTATATAAGCTTCATTTTAGGAATGCTTCTAAATAGAAAGTGAATATAGTTAAAAGCGAATGTTTAC
>CAZJCZ010000291.1:0-2596 GCA_964544575.1 uncultured Flavobacteriaceae bacterium
TTTAAGGATACCGTTGCTTTTACGGTTATCATTGTTCCTTCTGCAACAAAAGTGTCTGAAGTGATCACAAGATCATAATCATCTTTACTGCCGTCTTTAATGTGTATCCAATTTCTACCCATTATGTTTGCGTTTACTTTCACACATTTACCACTAATCTGAACAGTTTTTCCTTCATATTTCTTATAATTTTCAACCAATTCAGCAACTGTTATAGATCCTTTTTGCTCAGTTTTTGTATTATTTTTTGTTTCTTTTTGATCTGGTTCTGAGATATTTTTTTTCTCTTCACTAGAACTCATTTTGGTTGCCACTGCATTATCGTTTCCGTGATTATCTGCTTGAACTAAATTTGTTACTAAATAGATTTTTTCGAATAATTTATTGTGCTCTTTACTTTCAAAATTGGTTTTAAGTAAGGCTCTTTTATAATAATAGGTTTCGCCTATTTTTACATCTTGTTTTCTTACAGCAATCCAAAACAATTCTTTTCCTTCTTCAACTTTTATATACACATATCTAGTAGCTGGAAGTACTTCTTTAACTATTACCGTATGCAATTCATTACTTAAAGATTCATTAGTACTTGATGGGTTTTTAGATTCATTAGAATACATTCCGGAACTTTGCCCTGCATTTTTATGGCCCGTTGATAATGGTTTATACTCCGGTTCTTTTTTACATGATATGGCTATTAATATGGCCATTATAAAAATAACTGGTAATTTATGTTTTAAGATCATAATATTTATTTTTTTCTTTTACTGTTAAATCGTTTTACAAGTTTAGTATAAATTCTATAATTATTTTCCTGGTCAGTATTTGAATACTCCCCAGATACACTTAGCATCAATTTTCTTGTAATATATAGCGAAAGGTTCGCTCCATAATAATTTTGATTTAAAGTTGTATTAAAAGTATTACTATTTAAATAAATGTAATTTACTAACCTATAATAAAAATCGGCGTTTAATTTATTTTTTATCAATGTTCTTGAATGTCGTAATGATAAAACATTGCTTTGTAAATAGTTCGAGGAATTTACATTATAATTCACGGATACCCTTCCTCCTATACCGGGAATTTTAGATAAACCTAAATATAAATATATATTATCTGATTTATTTTGATCATCGCTTTGAAATCTTTTGCTATAACTAAATCCTGCATTCACGTTGTCTGTTGGCCTCCCATTGATCCTTATTCTAACTCCTTGTCGGGCTATATCATCGTCAAGTAATCTTTCAATTTCTGTTTGGAATGTCTCATAATAAAGAATTCTTTTTCTGGAATCAAAAGATAAAGTTGCATTGAAGTATCTATTAAATCGATACCTCGCTGAGGCGAATAGATTAGTAAGTCTAATATCATTGCTTGTTAGGCCATTAACTCGATTATATATATCTAGTTCGAGGGTTGAAAAAAGATACAATTTTTTAAAAATGGTACTCGAGTGTTGAAAGTAAGTATATCTTCGGTCTATCTCTCCTGCATTTCTCTGCTCAAGGAAACCCAAGGTTGTTTCAGAAAAGAAGTTTTTATGGTCTGAACGTCTTCCAATGTAACCACCATATTCAAACAGATCTGAATTAAAATTATAATCATAAATATCCGGTCTAAAACCGGCAATAGCACCAATATAATTTTTTCCAATATACTTTTCAACTTGTAAACCATCTATGGCTCCTAAGGATGATATTTTAGGATTTATTTTTCTTCCAACTACAAAAGACAATGTTGGATGGGCATCAAAACGGGCTGACAAGCCATATACTTTAAAAAATTCATTCTTAACAGGGGTGGTCGTTTCTTCAGCATAAATATTTTGTCTATAACTTAAATACGATTCAAAAGAGAATTTTGAATCTGCTATATGATCTGCATATATTGAAAAACGCGACATGATTCGATGCCTATCTTTTCTAATATTAGATAAAGTACTGTATCCGGATGCAGAAATTCGTCCTTTTATTCTTTCTTTATATAGAGATTCTTTTTTTTGACCCTCTTTTTTAACTGCAATATCCTCTATAATAGTTACTTTGTTTCTATCGCTTTTATCTTCTAAAATTTCTTCTGTGTTTTTTGAAATTATATGTAAAACTTCATCTCCCTTATTTATTTCACAATTATTGATGATAGAACAAACTACAGAACTTGAAGATTTGTTTTTCACCAACAAACACCCAATATTCATACCAGAGACTTGTAATGTATCTCCCACATTAATAGTTGACGTATTATCAAACTTCACATAAACATTATTTGAAGTAATAAATGACACCTGCCCCTTAATTAATTGACTAGACTCCTGTCCAGAAACAATAAAGCAAAGGAATACAAATACTAATATGAAATTAAATTTACATTTCATATTGACTTAATTATTACCATCAGGGTGGCATCGTAAACATTCACTGCTCAAATATGAATAGTCATTAACTTCACTATGATCATTATTGGTTTCTGATTCTGCATGACATTGAAAACATGAATAAACGGAATAATCACTGGGGTTCGTATGACATTCAATGCAATCATTCCAGGCTTCACCTTCTCTATGTTTTCCGCTGTAAATTGGAAAATATTGTCCATC
>CAZJCZ010000292.1:0-2593 GCA_964544575.1 uncultured Flavobacteriaceae bacterium
ATGGCAGAATTATTCAACACGGAGGAACGCAACCTGGAACTAGTGCCTTTTTTTCAATTTATTTAGACCATAAAATGGTCTCTACTGTTTTGTCTAACAGTTTTGGAAGTCGTCAAAATGCATTTTACCTCTCTAGCGATATTGCACATTTGGCTTTGGAAGAATAAACATAAAGTGCCTAACAATGGCTTAATAAATGAAAAGATAAAACAAAATAAAAAGTTTTGGCTACGTGCTTAATCGAAAGGTCAGTTCCATTTAATCCCGTACTAACCATAACAGCCCAACCGTTAGCTATAACTTGAAAGTAATTAATTATTTAGCTAAAACTAATAAGAACCTAATGTACAATAATGATAAAAGTGAAACTCCAATTTTCCAAAGAATAGTTGATATTGGTGCTAATAAGGAGTTTTCTATAACGGAGAACAGGTATTTGCGCGTAACAAATATTGCTTCTATCCTTGGCATCTTGTTCATGGTGATGTGGATGATTACTGCTTTTTACCTTACAGATTCTGCAATACTTTACGGAAGCAATGGATTGTTAGCATTGATGTTTTCATTCGTTCTAATATTCAATGGCAAAGGTTGGCGGGTATTGGCTTCAACTTGGTTTACTGCTACGTCCTATATTGGAATTATTTTATTCCTTTATTTGTTGGGTTACTCGTCAGGGGTTTGGGTCATTTGTTACATCATAATAATAACTCCATACATGACTTTCCCCAAAAGTGCGAGAAAATTAGCTATTGGTTTCAGTATGCTGGGGGGCTTGACTTTGATTACTTCGGTTGCGCTTCAATCCAAAATTAATCCTCACTTTGATGTATTAGACCCGTATTTCCTGCAAATGTTTAACATCAGCATAACTGGACTGATTTGCTTTACAATCGCATGGACTTTGTCTGTCCTGATTGATAGATCAGAGGAGTCTTTGAAGGCTGAGCAAAAAAGATCAGATGACCTTCTGCATAATATTCTTCCGGTAAGTGTGGCGAGAGATCTAAAAGAAACTGGTAAAACAGTGCCCAAAAGGCACAAAAATGTAACTATTCTGTTTACTGACTTCATAGGCTTTACGGAGTTAGTAGCTAGCATACCTGCAATCACTTTGGTCAATGAACTCAATGATATTTTTGGACGATTCGATGAGATTGTTGAGGAGACAGGAGTTGAAAAAATTGAAACAATTGGGGATGCATATATGGCTGCATGTGGCCTTGAAGAAGAGATTAAAGAACATGCCATTAATTGTATTAAAGCTGCACAACAAATGCAATCCTATCTTGAGGAGAGAAATAAGAAACATGAAATAAAATGGAGGATGAGAGTTGGGATACATTCGGGACCAATAGTGGCTGGTGTAGTTGGCAAGAAGAAATTTAACTATGATCTCTTTGGCGATACAGTTAATACGGCAAGTCGGATGGAATCATTAGGAGAGCCTGGTAAAATAAATATATCAGAAACAACCTACGAGCTTGTAAAAAATGATATCAATTGCGAAAGCAGGGGAAAAATTCAAGCTCAAGGAAAAGGAGAATTAGAAATGTATTTTATTAAATATAGCTAACATTATGTATCGTGCATTGCACCCTGCGGAATGCTACGGCACTATACACGAGCCGAGTTGTAATCAACTAAACTAATTATGAAGAGATTTGATTTTAAAGAAATACTGGAAATTGTTTGTCGTCTTTACGTATTCTTTTTCTTAACAGCTTATGGGGTAGGAAAGGTTATTGGAGCACAATTTTATACGCCCACAGGCATACCTGCGGAAATAGCGTTAATGCCAATCGGACAAGTACCAGACTTTGAATTGGCTTGGGTTTTTATGGGTCGTTCCTATGGATATATGCTCTTCATTGGTCTCGCTGAAATTATTGGAGCTGCTCTACTGCTTTTTAATAAAACCAAACTAATAGGAACTCTTGTCTTAATCCCAATAATGGTAAACGTAATTGTATTCGATATTTTTTTTCTAGACGAGTATGGTGCATTAGCAGGCGCAACATTGTATCTGTTAATGTTAATTACAATACTTGCTATCAATAAGGAAAAAATGAGGACTATTTTTCTAAAACTGCTTAGCACCAAATTATCACTAAAAAAATCACCCAAAGAAAAGGCCCTTAAATATGTAATAGTCCTAGTTATAATAGTTGTTGTTTTTATTGGAGACCAACTAGTTGTGAACTTTCTTGGGTATGGAAAAGGTTAAAAAATAGTAGATTACAATAAGAGGCATTCTATCAAACCATTTTAAAAAATAATTAAATGTCAAAAACAAAAACTAAACACAAAGAAGCTTGGAAAACAATCTTTATTTTCTTGACTTTAGTAACCATATTAACTTCACCATTTCATTACGCAATAGTTAATTTATACCCATCGAGAATATATGTTGGCGCAATAATGTGGTGTCCTGCAATAGCAACAATAATAACACTCAAATTAAAAGGACGTTCTATTTCTTCACTGAATTGGAACTGGGGAAATTGGAAATACATTCGATGGTCTTATTTTATTCCAGCTTTAGCTGGTTTAATTACCTATATACTCATCTGGATTTTTGGATTTGGAAATG
>CAZJCZ010000293.1:0-2567 GCA_964544575.1 uncultured Flavobacteriaceae bacterium
GGCGGTTCTGGTTTAGGTTATCACGAATATATTGCTATTATTGAAGAAATTTCAAAAGTAGATCCATCAATTGGTTTATCTATTGCGGCCCATAATTCATTATGTACAGGACATATTTTATATTTTGGAAATGAAGAACAAAAACAAAAGTGGCTACCCAAATTAGCCCATGCAGAATGGATTGGTGCTTGGGGACTTACGGAACACAGTACTGGGTCAGATGCTGGAGGCATGAATACAACCGCCATAAAAGATGGTGATCATTATGTAATCAATGGCACAAAAAATTTTATTACACATGGTATCAGCAGCGACGTTGCAGTAGTCATGGTAAGAACTGGTGAGAAGGGAGATTCTAAAGGCACATCTGCTTTCGTAATAGAAAAAGGGACACCAGGTTTTTCATCAGGAAAGAAAGAAGATAAGCTAGGTATGCGTGCCAGTGAAACTGCAGAATTGATCTTTAACAATTGTAGAGTTCACAAAGACAATATGTTAGGAAATGAAGGTGAGGGCTTTAAGCAAGCATTAAAGGTATTGGACGGCGGAAGAATTTCCATTGGCGCTTTAAGTTTAGGTATAGCAAAAGGTGCTTATGAAGCATCTGTAAAATATTCCAAAGAGCGCGTACAGTTCGGGAAACCGATAAGTTCTTTTCAAGGTATTTCATTTAAATTAGCAGATATGGCTACAGAGATTGAAGCATCTGAATTATTGCTTCATAAAGCAGCTTTTCTTAAAAATAAAGGAGTGCAAATGACCAAACTAGGTGCTATGTCTAAAATGTATGCCAGTGAAGTTTGCGTTAAAGTAGCGAATGATGCTGTTCAAATTCATGGAGGTTATGGTTATACAAAAATTTATCCAGTAGAAAAATTCTATAGAGATGCTAAATTATGCACCATTGGTGAGGGTACTACTGAAATTCAGAAAATTGTTATTGCCCGAGATATTTTAAAATAATAGAAAGATTATTTTATTTAGATTCTGCTTTGATAGGTATATAGCTCAAAATATCTGCCTTTCCTAGCAATCAATTCATCGTGTTTTCCACGTTCAACAATACGCCCTTCTTCTATTACTAATATTTGATCTGCTTTTTGAATTGTACTTAGCCTATGTGCTATAACAAAAGTTGTTCTATCTTTCATAAGCATTTGCAAACTCTTCTGAATATATGATTCACTTTCAGTATCTAGATTAGAAGTGGCCTCATCTAAAATAATAATTTTAGGATCTGCCAATAATGCTCTTGCAATAGAGATCCGCTGTCGTTGACCACCAGATAGTTTAACTCCTCGCTCACCAATTACAGTATCCAACCCTTCTTCAAATCGATCTGTAAACTCAGCTACATAAGCACCCTTCACCGCTTCCAATAATTCTTCTTCAGTGGCATCAGATCTAGCAAATAATATATTCTCACGAATGGTCCCTTCATATAAAAAATCATCTTGGAGCACAACACCTAATTTACTTCTAAAACTACCTAAATTAACTTTTGACAAGTCGATTCCGTCCAAAGTAACCTTACCTTCCTTCGGGTTTAAAAATGTTGCCGCTAAACCGGCGATGGTAGACTTACCGGAGCCCGATGAACCTACCAAGGCTGTTACACTTCCAGCAGGTGCATCAAATGAAATATTATGTAATATCTCTTTGTTTTCTTCATAACTGAACGAAACATTTTCAAAGGCCATGTTACCCGTAATTTTATCAAGTTTAATAGTCCTAACATCCGGATCGTCCTCCTCAGTCATATTCATTAATTCCTGAGTACGATCTAATCCTGCCATAGCCTCAGTGAGTTGGCTTCCAATATTACTCATCTGAACTATCGGTGCTATCATAAATCCTAAGAACAATGTGAACGACACAAATTCGCCATAGGTCATGCTATTCTCCATGATAAAATAGCCTCCCATTCCCATGATTCCTGCAGATGCCAATCCTAATAAAAATGTTGAAGAACTCGTGATCAATGCAGTAGCCGTAAGGCTCTTCTTTACATTCAAAAACAAACGTTCTACTCCTTGTTCAAAAGTTGTATTCTCTTGTTCTTCTGCATTAAATCCTTTGATGACCCGTACACCGTTGAGTGTTTCTGTTAACCGTCCAGTAACCTCAGCATTAATTTTTCCGCGATCTCTAAAAATTGGGCGAATATACCCGAAGGCCTTTAGAGCTACCACCGCAAAAATGGCAACAGGTACTAAAACAAATATTGTCATAGTGGCATTGATCTTAATCAAAATAATTAAGGATATTACCGAAGTTAAGCTACCTCCGATTAATTGTACTAACCCAGTTCCTACAATATTTCTTACCCCTTCAACATCAGTCATTACTCTAGAAACCAGCGCTCCAGATTTATTATTGTCGAAAAAACTTATAGGAAGTGTTAATAGCTTTCTTTGTACTTTGGCCCTTAACAGAGATATTAAATGCTGGGCTTCTACACTCAGTAACCGAGTTAATGAAAAAGAAGTTACCGCCTGAATGAGTATTGCTCCACTAACTATTATTAATAGGGTGGTCAATGCTTGCATATCCTTTGACGGAATAAC
>CAZJCZ010000294.1:0-2559 GCA_964544575.1 uncultured Flavobacteriaceae bacterium
TCGCCATTCTTGCACCCCTAAGTTTTCAAGTGTTTCTTTCATTACGGTTGTTTTTCAATGCATTAAAAACCTAATTATGGCAAAAAATGCAATGTGATTTTTTGTTTATAATGTGAGTACTAAGGTCTACAAAAATGCAGGTACGAATTTTGAATTTCTATGATATTTCTCAGCTTTATACTTAAACTATGCTCTCTATATATTTATGCGATTTAACTAATAAAAAATCCATTTTTTTACCAATGGCTTAGAACAAACAAAGACCTATTTCTAATAAAAAGTTTTAGTTTACTGTCCTTATTGTTCCGACTTTAAAAAAGAAAAGGTAACTCCAACCAACACGCCTATTCTTAAAAAAGAAGAATCAACATTATTATCTATTCCACCTAATAATAAATTTTCATCTTTAGGGTCCGTTAAATCTACAAGCTGTTGGTCATTTTTACTTGACCCAAACCCTGTGATAAGACCAAGATTCATTGTTATTTTTTTGTTTTTGTAATGAACACCAGCACTCGCATGATAAAGGTCGTAATTACTAAAAGTTGGTACATAGCCAAAGTCCTGATCCAATTGTTCTATATCTATATAATTAAGATCGGTTCTAAAACCTGTTAATATTGAAAAATGCTCATTGAGCAGGTATTCAAAACCGACGGCAACATTTACTATTGATTTATGAGCTAGAAAAACAGCACTAAAATCGTCCTCATTTGGTTTTAGTACTTCTTCTGGTTCATTTAGTGCTATAGTGCCTTTTAACTGGTTGTACTTATCTATTTTTGAAAAATAGGCAACAGTTAAATACCCAATTCCTTTTTTGCCAATAGGGTAACTTGCACCCAGATCAATTGACCATGGAGACTTATATTGCAAGGGAACCTTTTCAATGTTAAAGGCTTTCTTTTTTGGATTTTCTGTGAATGGTGAAACAGATATTTGGTTATTACGATTGAGATAACCTCGAGAAACCGTATAAAGGCTAACTCTTGGCGTTGTTATATTTGCACCAATCCTAAGTTTGTCGAATTCATAAGACCACCCAAATTTAAACATCAATCCCACATTATTGAACCTTAAATCTGTTTCGTTAATATTATACCCTAATTCATTTACCTCTCCTTCATTTGCTTCAACATAGGTGCTAATATTATACTTCTCGCTTTGTGTTTGCGATACAAAAGAAACAATGGTACTTATTCCTATACCCATGCGCTCACTAACCCTATAGCCTCTTCCTAATATGAGCCAATCATCTCTACTTTCATTAGAAAAATTATAAGTGCCCAGATAGTTTTCATCGCCTGCGTTCTCAGACATAACATCGTCTATACCTGAATTTTTTGCACTAAATGTGGTTTTTGAAATATCGTGATTCAAAATGGCATAATTCAAGGTTAACCAAGGCCTTTTTTTATCTTTTATTGTTCCAGATAATGTACCGGGAATTAGTTGCATTGAAGTGTTCTCCAAGTTGACACCATCCCCAGCGGCGTTCTCATGCTTAATGATATCAACATAAACAGCATCTCCATCAACAGATATAGAGGAATTTTCAATAAATGCTAAACCTCCTGGGTTATAAAAAATGGAACTATTGTCTCGTACATTGCCAACAACAGCGCCACCTAACAGATTTGATCTAGTTCCAATCTGATTTGTCCAATAATGGTTAATTTGCCCATGCATACTGATAATGGCAAAGAAGATAAAAAAAATAAGGGTTGATTTCATCGGTTTAAATTATCTAATTTATTCAATGTGCCCTCTACTAATTAATGCCGCATTAGATATAAGTCCATTAAAAGAATCTATTTTTTGCGCTCGTTTCACCTTACAATAATTTCAAGCTTAATATTAGTTAATGAGTTAATTAAATGCTGTTGTATTTTATTTCTTAATGCTTCAATATTAGAAAGGTCAATAGTATTTGTGTCTGACGATAGATAAACCAAAATAAAGTAGCTGCTTCCCAATTTTGATATATAAATGCTTTGTTTATTTAAATTGGGGGGTAATGCCTCTATTATTGTCTTTTCAGCGATTTCTTTTGTTGCAGTATCTTGTAGTAGTCCTCCACCGAGTTCTATAAACGATTCTCTAATTATTTTCAAGGGCATTGTAAAAAATACGAGGCACATAATTAATACAATTATAGCGTCGCCAATGCTTTTTAAGAAATCGAAAGATGATTGAGCCGGAAGTAACCAAATGACCATAAAAACAAGACCTATTCCTAGCGACATAAAACCATCAAGAAGTGATGATTTGGTTTCAACCTGCAAAATGGAACTTTTATTGTTAATCGAATTGTTTTTTGATTTGTAGAAAAAGTAGAGCGCAAAACATAAAATACTAATTACTATTACATAGATAAGTATAGGTCCAATCACAACAGCCTCAATATGCTCACCCTCAAGATAAGTAATAATTTTTAAGGTGTTTTGCAAACCAGAAACCAAAACAACACCTAAAATAAGTATCCCCTTTATAAGCACAAATAGGGCTTCGTATACATAACTGCCAAAGGGGAATGTTTTTGTTTTTTGGTGTTTCCTA
>CAZJCZ010000295.1:0-2554 GCA_964544575.1 uncultured Flavobacteriaceae bacterium
TGAGATAACTGACACAAAAAATACGATTGGTCCTTATTAGAGTCGGCACCCGCTAATAATTGATAAATATCTTTACCTTCTTTATGTAAAGTTCCTTTTCTACAATAGTGACCTGTCCCAACATAGTCAGCTCCTAACTCCAATGCTATCTTTAAAAAAACATCAAATTTTATTTCTCTATTACATAATACATCAGGGTTCGGTGTCCTTCCTAATTCATACTCTCTGAACATATAATCAACGATCCTTTCTTTGTATTGTTCACTAAGATCAACCACCTGAAAAGGGATTCCTAATTTTTCAGCAACTAGCATGGCATCATTGCTGTCCTCCAACCAAGGGCATTCATTCGAGATAGTTACTGAATCGTCATGCCAGTTTTTCATAAACAAACCAATGACTTCATAACCTTGCTTTTTTAATAAATATGCCGCAACGCTAGAATCTACTCCTCCGGAAAGACCAACTATAACTCTTTTCATTAATTGTAATATTGGTTTGCAAAGATAGCAATACCTAATAAATTAATTAACCAAAATATCTTAATAGAAATTATTGGTAAATACATCAAAATACCGTTATAATCATTTTTATTGATTTACTCAATTCCAATGATATCATACTAAAATAATTCATTTACATTCATTGACAATATCAAATTGCGAACCGTTAGTAAATTATTTTTTGTTCATTTTTTTTAATATTTATATAAACATTAATATTTTACCATTTAATAATTATTTAGAAATTAAATAGTAATTCTTGAATATTATTTAATCTTCCATGGTAAATTACTTAGCTTTAAAATTCGAAAATATATAGGTAGAAGTCGAATTGCTATGCAGAAATTCAAAATGCCAAGTTTCTATCGAGTTTTAACAATCTGATAGATTAAAATGTTAAAGAAAATGTTAAAACTTACATTGTTTAACCTTTTTTTCAAAAAAATACACAAAAATATTTTTTTTTGTTTAACCTTTTTATATATTTGCTGAACATAATAATTATAAAAATTTAAAATCATGAAAAAAATGTCAGCATTAAAAACAATCTCATTACTATTATTAATGATGGTAGTGACTTATTCTTGTAACGATGACGATGATGATACCATCATTGTAAACCCAGGCCCTTTAAATATTGTAGAAACTGCAATAGCAACTCCAGACCTTAGTAATTTAGTAGCAGCGGTTCAAGCGGCCGATGGAGATCTAGTAAGTGTATTATCTGGTGCCGGTCCATTTACGGTTTTAGCTCCAACCAACACAGCTTTTGAAGCATTTTTAACTGCAAAAGGATTCGCATCTTTAGGCGATGTCCCTACAGATGTATTAGCACAAATTTTATTAAACCATGTGATTTCGGGCGAAGTAAAATCTACCGATTTAACCGCGGCAGGTGCTGGATATGCTAAAACAGTTGCAACTGGAGCTGGTGATCAACATTTAGATTTATATTACAATACCTCAAGCGGTGTTAAATTTAATGGTGTTGCCAGTGTTTTACAAGCAGATATTGAAGCAACTAATGGTATTGTACACGTGATTGATGCCGTTATCGATCTACCAACTATTGTTACTCATGCTTTAGCAAATCCTAATCTTTCAAGTTTAGTGGGAGCGTTAACAACAGGCGGAAATACAACATTTACCGATTTATTATCTAGTGCAGGAGATTTCACTGTATTTGCACCAGATAATACAGCCTTCGGAGCATTTACAAATCCGAACGATAATGACTTAAATGCAATTTTATCTAATCATGTTATTGTAGGAGCTACAGCATTGTCTTCAGACTTAGCAAATGGTTATGTTAATACGGCAGCTACATTTAGCAATACAGATAATAACTTGAGCCTTTACATCAACATAGATGACGGTGTTAAACTTAATGGATCATCAATGGTTGCTGCGGCAGATATCATCGCAATAAATGGAGTTATACATGTTGTTGATGCAGTAATTGATTTACCTACAATAGTAGATTTTGCATTGGCAGACCCAACATTTGGAACTTTGGTTGCAGCATTAACAAGAAGTGATCTTACTTTTGACTATGTAACCACACTACAAACTGAAGGTCCATTTACGGTATTTGCACCAACTAACACAGCGTTTGGAGATTTATTAGTAGAACTAAATGTTGGTGCTTTAGCTGACATTGATGAGCCTACATTGAAAGCAACTTTAGATCACCATGCTGTGGCTGGTGCTAATGTAAGATCAAGTATGTTAATGGACAATATGACGGTAGGAACACTTGGAGGTGATATTACTGCCAACATTACTGGCGGTGCTACTTTAACCGACGCTAATGGCAGAGTGAGTAATATTATTGCGGTTGATGTTCAAGCTGTTAATGGAGTAATTCATGCAATTGATAAAGTAATCTTACCGAATTTAGGAAACTAAAAACTTATTTTATTTGGTTAGTTAATAGTTTTGGTTAAAAAAGCTTTCTTCATAGTTGAAGAAAGCTTTTTTATTGATCCTTATCTCTATCCTTTTTCAAAGCAGGTTGTTCAGTACTTATCAATTCTCCATCTATATAATTT
>CAZJCZ010000296.1:0-2544 GCA_964544575.1 uncultured Flavobacteriaceae bacterium
CCTTTTACATTAATTTTTTCAGTGATCAAAAATTCTACTCCGAAATTCAATTGACAAAATGTTTGGATCTGTTTTGCAGTTCCTGGTTCTTGCCCACCAAACTGATTGCAAGGAAAACCGATGATAACAAGTTTATCCTGATACTTTTCGTGTAGCGCCTGCAAGTCTTTATACTGTTTGGTAAACCCGCATTCTGAAGCCACATTAACAAACAATATTTTCTTGCCTTTAAAATCTGATAAATTAATTTTTTTTCCGTCTATACTCTTTATCGACAAACTATGAATTGATTTTTTCGGTGAAGTTTGCTCTTGAGCGTTTACAAAAATTGATGATAATATAAGGGTCATGGTCAGTATTGATTTAATTTTTTTCATAATTTAAATTTTAACAGATACAATGCCACAATCAAGGGCAAAAATTTGTCCAGAAACTGAAGCAGCTTTATCCGATATTAAAAATTTAGCCATATCAGCTACTTCCTGTGGGTCTAAATATTTCTTTAAAGGATGTCTGTCAATTATATTCTCTTTCATTTTATCATTACGCAAAAGCCTTGAAGCTAATTCAGTATCTGTAACTGTTGGTGCAATTGCGTTAACTCTGATGTTTGGAGCTAATTCTGCTGCTAAGGACTTTACCAACCCTTCAACACCTGATTTTGAAGTAGCAACGCTTGCATGAAAAGGCATTCCTAGTTTGGTTGCTACTGTACTAAACAATAGAATAGAAGGTTTTGTACCTTTCTTCAAGGGATCAAGATATTTTTTAATTGATTTGACTGCTCCTATTACATTAATTTCAAAATCTTCTTTAAAATCATCTAGACTTAATCTTGAAATAGGTTTTAAATTAATACTTCCCGGGCAATAAATAAGGATATCGACTTCTGGTATATCAGGCAACTCATCAGTCAAAATATCTAAGGAATAATGCGTAAAATTTGCATTGCTTATTTCGGGATTTGTCCTGCTTATATTCACTATTTCATATTCATTTTGTAATGAGTATAAAATAGCCCTACCAATGCCCTTACTACCACCTATAATTACGATTTTTCTCATTTTCTAAATGGTTAATCTCCCTTTCAGTCTTTTTTCGATATTCCTCTTTATTTCGGTCAAACGTTTCATAGTTTCCATGATCTCTATATCCTTCTTTTTCTTGTAAATTTCATTGAGATCTAATATGATCTGTTTTACTTCTCTTGATGCCAAAATTTTTTCATTTCTTGTTTTGAACGTACTTTTTCTTTGTTCAAAATCCAACGCTTCTTTGAAGATATCCATTTTTTAATCTTTTAAATAGTTCTGTAACTCCGCTATCTTGGAGGGATTGTTAAAAGAACCCCCGTAATAAGCAGTAACTGTGGCAGAAGTATCATCTTGAATACCTCTTGAAGATACGCATAAATGTTTGGCATCAATAATTACTGCAACATCATCAGTTTCTAAAATTTTGCTTAAGTCAGTCGCTATTTGATTTGTTAAACGTTCCTGAACCTGAGGTCTCTTCGCATAATATTGTACTATTCTGTTTAGTTTTGATAATCCGATGACCTTACCTGACGAAATATATGCTACATGAGCTTTTCCGATAATTGGAACAAAATGATGCTCGCAATTGGAATAAAATGTAATATTTTTTTCAACGAGCATTTGATTATATTGATACTTATTTTCAAACAAAGCTATTTTTGGCTTGTTCTCGGGGTTTAAACCAGAAAATATTTCATCAATGTACATTTTTGCCACTCTTTTTGGAGTACCTTGAAGCGAATCATCAGTAAGGTCTAGACCCATTACATTCATTATTTCTCCAAACAAATAAGAGATCTGCTCTTTTTTTTCGGCATCCGAAAGATCGAAAGCATCTTCTCTTAAAGGAGTCTCTAAACCTGTATACAAATGATCATCACCAATTTCATGTTCTGTAAATCCGTTAAGTTGATTTCCGTTAATAAGGGTATTCAACAAAGTTTCTGGGTGTTTCATAAAGTTTTATTTTTAATTCTAAATTTGTATCTAAATGTGGTCTCAATGTCATATAAATTATCCTCGCAATATTTTCTGCAGTAGGGTTTAATTCTTTAAATTCCATCACATCAAGATTTAGATTCTTATGATCTAATTTATCTAATATATGCTCTTTAATAAGGTCTGATAATTTTTTTGTGTCGATTACATATCCTGTTTGATTATCGCAAAAACCGATAACCTTAACTTCCAATTCATAATTATGCCCATGATAATTCGGGTTATTACATTTTCCGAAAATTTCGAGATTCTTTTTTTCACTCCATTGGTTATTATGAAGTCTATGCGCTGCATTAAAATGCTCTCTTCTGATAATGGCAGTTTTATGAGCAGGATATTTATTCATTTATTGTTTAACTTTATTTATGTAAAATTAAACAATTTAAACAAACGAAGTATTAATGAAATGTTAATTTTTAACAAGGCGATTTATCATACCATTAAAAATAAAAGCATGAAAAGGTGAAACCGCAAACCAGTAGACTCTACCAAAGAGTCCCTTAGGCCT
>CAZJCZ010000297.1:0-2535 GCA_964544575.1 uncultured Flavobacteriaceae bacterium
TTGACTTTTCAGAAGTTTGTGGATTGATTTCAGGATTTGTATCATCAAAATCATCGCGGTTTGATACATATCCGTCTGGCGATGTGCATGCCTGATAAGGTTTAGTTAGATCTCCAAATCCATCGCCATCTTCATCCTTGTAAAATGTAGTTACATCACAATCTCCAGCCTGGAGGGTCTGGACAACCGCCCTTAACAATGACATTTCATGGACCGTATCTTGAGAAATCTCCCAGAACATTACACCATTAAGTTTTTCTTTTGCCAGTTGAGTTTTATTAACAATTGTAGGAATCCCATTGTAGTATAAACTATCAATCTGATCCATATATGCATGTGCCGGGTTTTCTTTAACAATGTTTCTATAGGTGTTGGATCGGACTGGATTCGAAAATTCCCATCCGTAAAAAGGCATGCCAAGTACAATTCGATCTGAAGATATTTTTCTTTCCTCAACCCAGAATTTTATGGCTTCCTCTGCATAGGAAAAGGGAGCATGTGGACCAACATTATCAGGTCTCCAAGGTCCGGTTTTATCATATACCATTACATTTATAAAATCATAGGCCTCTAACGATTCCTGGGTTACAGCTTCATGAAATCCAACAGCTCCCAAAGCACAAGAGATACCCTTTCCTTTCGCATGCAATGCATCTCTTAATTCAAGAACAAAAGGTGTATATGCATTACCAATATATGGTAATAGATTACCTTCAATATCCACATCAACTCCGTCCAGATTGTTCTCATCTACATAATCTAAAATACTTTTTACAAAGGCTTGCATTTTTTTCGGCTGTAATACGGAATTCCAGACAGTTGTATCTGGATTGCCACCACCAGCCAATGAAATAAATACTTTTAGTCCAACAGCATGACCTCTCTCAACAACCGGTTTAATATCAGCTTTTCTGCTAAATATAAGTTTACCATCTTCGTCGGGGTTTGCAAAGGCTAAGTTTAGGTGGGTTAGTTTTTTAAGTTCAAGATTATTAATTTTATCTAATCCACCTACACTAAGGTAGCCAACGATTTTAAAATCAGTATCTTCTGTATATATATCTGGACTGATAGCATATGGTTTTTCATCTTCTTTTTCACATGAGTTAAGTGCAATGAAAAGAATAATAATCAACGCCAATCCAGAAAAATGGTAATATTTTGAGGTTTTCATTATTATTAAATTTGAAAATACGGTTATAAATTTAAGCTTTTAACTTGATTCCTTATATATCTATGTTAAAGAAAGTTCTTTAATAATTCAAAAACTTGAAATGTGACGAATTCGTGACACGAAATAGGTGGCTATCTGCTACAATCTGCTAATTAAAAGGCAAAAAGAAAGGATGTACGGTTAGGTACATCCTTCAAAATATAATGAGATGCTGAAATGAATTCAGCATGACGTTTCTAATTAGGAGAGTTCAACAAATAAACCTTCTTCAGTATTATTAACAGAAGCTAATTTGTTTTTTGTAAGGCCTTTAATGGCCTTATCCCACTTTTTATTACTTAATTCAGATTGAGTTTTTAAATCATTTAATTCTATAGGCGAATTGGCTTTTAAAATATTGAAAATAACTTTTTCTTCATCTGTCATGGGTATTTCTTTTTTCTCCGGTCTCATTTGAGGAAAGAACAAAACCTCTTGTATTGACTGATTATTGGTTAAGAACATTAGTAATCTATCCATACCTATACCCAACCCGGAAGTTGGAGGCATACCGTATTCTAAAGCACGCAAAAAATCATAATCGATAAATTCTGTAGCTTCATCATCGCCCTTTTTAGCTAGTTTTAATTGATGTTCAAAACGTTCGCGCTGATCAATAGGATCATTTAATTCAGAGTAGGCATTTGCAACTTCTTTACCACAAACCATTAATTCGAAACGTTCAGTAAGGTCAGGGTTAGAACGATGCTCTTTTGTTAATGGACTCATCTCTTTTGGATAGTCAGTAATAAATGTTGGCTGTATGTAATTTGCTTCGCATTTTTCGCCAAAAATCTCATCGATGAGTTTTCCTTTCCCCATGGTATTATCTACTTCAATTCCCATGCCTTTTGCAGCGTCTCTAATTTCGTTTTCTGATTTTCCTGTAATATCAAATCCAGTAAAATGTTTGATAGAATCAGTCATTGTTACTCTTACATATGGAGCTTTAAAATTAATTTCGTGTTCACCAAATGTAGATTTTGTTATTCCGTTGACCTCAACTGCGCAGTATTCTAGTAACTTTTCTACAAACTCCATCATCCAATTATAGTCCTTATAGGCTACATAAATTTCCATCATCGTGAACTCTGGATTATGAGTTCTATCCATACCTTCATTTCTAAAAGTTTTTGCAAATTCATACACACCGTCAAATCCTCCAACAATTAATCTTTTCAAATACAATTCGCATGCAATTCGCATGTACATTGGAATGTCTAAGGAATTGTGATGTGTTTGAAAAGGTCTGGCTGCAGCACCTCCTGGTATTGGTTGTAATATAGGTGTTTCAACTTCAAAATAACCTGCATCATTAAAAA
>CAZJCZ010000298.1:0-2524 GCA_964544575.1 uncultured Flavobacteriaceae bacterium
TACCAGTTAGATTCCCATCCTCTGATAATTCCTAAACGATTTCCTATTGGATTAGTTTTTTGTCCCATACTATTTACGAATTGCTTACATTATTTTTTGCACCTAATACTAACGTGACATGATTAGATCGTTTTCTAATTCTATGAGCACGACCTTGTGGTGCAGGTCTTAATCTTTTTAACATTGTTGCACTATCAACATAAATTTCCTTTACAAACAAACCTGCATCTTCAATATTTGCATCTTCATTTTTTGCTTGCCAATTAGCTATTGCTGATAATGTTAATTTTTCTAAATTACGTGCCGCTTCTTTAGGGCTAAATTTCAAAATAGCAAGTGCTTTTTCAACTTCAACTCCTCTCACCAAATCAGCTACTAAACGCATTTTTCTTGGTGACGTAGGACAGCCATTTAATTTCGCAAAAAATTTATTTTTACGTTCTTCTTTAAGCTGCTCTGCTCTTAATTTTTTTCGAACTCCCATGATTCCTACTATTTATTACCTTTATTTTTTGCACCTGCATGTCCTCTAAAAGAACGAGTTGGTGAAAATTCTCCTAACTTATGACCTACCATGTTTTCAGTTATGTAAACCGGAACGAATTGGCGACCATTATGTACACCTATTGTCTGACCCACAAAATCAGGAGTAATCATTGAAGCTCTTGACCAGGTCTTGATAACAGATTTTTTATTAGAATCTACATTAGTCTGTACTTTTTTTTCCAATTTATGGAAAACATAAGGTCCTTTTTTTAATGAACGTGCCATACTTTATCTCTTATTTTTTTCTACGTTCTATAATATGTTTATTACTTGCCTTAGATTTAGAACGAGTTTTAAATCCTTTAGCCGGAATTCCATTTCTAGATCTTGGATGTCCACCAGAAGCTTTTCCTTCACCACCACCCATTGGATGATCTACAGGATTCATAACTACTGCTCTTGTACGTGGCCTTCTCCCTAACCATCTTGATCTACCTGCTTTCCCAGAAACCAATAATTGATGATCAGAATTAGAAACAACTCCAATTGTGGCTTTACAAGCCACTAAGATCATTCTAGTCTCACCTGATGGTAATTTTACAGTTGCATATTTACCTTCCCTCGCCATTAATTGTGCAAAAGAACCAGCACTTCGAGCCATAACAGCTCCTTCACCTGGATGCAACTCGATACATGATATTACAGTACCTAATGGAATATTATTTAAAGTGGTTGCATTACCAATTTCTGGAGCAACATTTTCTCCTGAAATCACAGTTTGTCCAACTTTTATTCCCGCCTGAGCAATAATATATCGCTTTTCACCGTCAGCATAATTCAACAATGCGATATTTGCTGTACGGTTAGGATCGTATTCAATCGTCTTTACCGTAGCAGGGATTCCATCTTTATTTCTTTTAAAGTCAATAATTCGGTATCTCTTTTTGTGACCTCCACCTACATAGCGCATAGTCATCTTACCATCATTATTTCTTCCTCCAGATCTTTTCTTTGAAGCTATTAAACTTTTCTGCGGTTTACTCGTAGTGACCTCATCAAAATCGTTTACTACTCTAAAACGTTGACCTGGTGTTATTGGTTTTAATTTTTTTAATGACATCTTTTTTTGTCTTAGATATTGCTATAAAAATCAATATTATCTCCATCAGCAAGTTCAACAATCGCTTTTTTGAAAGCTCCTGTTTTACCGACAACCATACCCTTTTTGGTATTTTTAGTTTTACGACTAACAGGGTAAATCATTGTTCTAACATTATTCACCGATACTCCATAAGCTTGCTCAACAGCATGCTTTATTTCAATCTTATTAGCTTTCATATCAACTACAAACCCATAGCGATTAAACAGCTCGCTTTGGTCTGTAACTTTTTCTGTTATAATAGGTTTTATTAAAATACTCATAACTATTACTTGCTAAAATTAGATTCAATTTCTTCTAAACATGTTTCTGACAGCACAATTTTATTTGCGTTTAAAACATTGTAAGTGTTTAAACTTGAGGCACTTATAATATTTGAGCTTTTCAAATTGCGCGACGACAAATATACATTTTTATTTGAGGAGTCCAATACAAATAAAGATTTTTTGTTCTCAAGCTCTAAAGCCTTTAAAACATTCACAAAATCTTTTGTTTTTGGCGCCTCAAAATTAAAGTTCTCAACAACTACAATATTATCTTCTTTCGCTTTAATAGACAGTGCCGATTGACGAGCTAATCGCTTTAAATTTTTGTTCAATTTAAAACCATAATTTCTTGGTCTTGGTCCAAAAACTCTACCACCACCTCTAAATATTGGAGACTTAATACTCCCTGCCCGTGCTGTTCCTGTGCCTTTTTGCTTTTTAATTTTCCTGGTACTTCCTTTTATATCAGCTCTTTCTCTAGCCTTATGGGTACCTTGTCTTTGATTGGCCAAATACTGTTTTACATCTAAATAAACTGCATGCTTATTCGGCTCTATAGCAAAAATAGCATCTGAAAGCTCAACTTTTCTTCCAGTATTTTTCCCGTTGATAT
>CAZJCZ010000299.1:0-2519 GCA_964544575.1 uncultured Flavobacteriaceae bacterium
AAATAAACTTTCATACAAATTGTATAGAATTTTGCAGTAAATTGCGGCCTGAAAATTAACCATAAAAAAATAGTTAATATTAAGCTATATGTCTATTGTCAAATAACACCTTATCACTAAAAAACAAAGAATAACAGATGAAATTAAAATATTTGGTTCCAATCTTAACCCTATTGATTATATTCTTTTCATGCAATAAAGATAATGATGATGATACTGAAATTTTTGATGCCGCTGCACAAGCCATTATAGATGATGAGATATTAGTTGACTATTTACAGTCACATTATTATATACCGGCCGTAGATAATGAACCTTTCGGTACAGTCGATACCCTCATGAATAACGAACCATCTTTGTATGGAGAAGTTGAAACTCAAAATATAACTCATAATGATATCAGTTATAATCTGTATTATTTATTGATAGATCAGGGAGTTAATGATAGCCCTACACGTTATGATTCAGTTTTTGTAAAGTACAGAGGATTTCGATTAGATAGTGTAAAATTTGACGAATCAACTAATTTTAATACTACGAGATCATGGCTAGATTTAAATAGTGTAATTCAGGGTTGGAAGTATGGTTTTCCGAATTTTAAAAGTGGAAATAACGTTTCAGAACCTGGTGAACCTATTAGTTTTGAAGATAATGGAAAAGGGCTATTATTTATTCCATCAGGATTGGCTTATGGAAATTCAGGGGCTTCTTCCATACCTCCGAATGCTCCCTTACTATTTCACACTGAATTAGCCCTTGTCGTGACAGCAGATAATGATAATGATGGGGTTTTAAATATGTATGAAGACATAGACGGTAATGGCGAAACTTCAGATGACGATACGGATGGAGATGGTTTCCCTAATTATGTGGATAGTGATGATGATGGTGATGGAACTTTAACAAAAGATGAAAGTATTACAGAAGACGCAGATGGGGATGGAATAGTTGACTACCTTGATCCTGATACTAAATAAAAAAAAAGCTTCTCATTGAGAAGCTTTTTTTTTATTTAGTATTTTATTTGTCCCTTTCATTTAGCCTATAAGAGATTCCAAAGATAATCTGATTGGGTCTATTATCTACATTTATATTAGAACCTAGAAATTCTCCATCAAGATCATTTTCAAATCCTTTTTCCCATCTAACATCAACTCCTAATCTACCTATCTCAAGACCAGTTCCAATTTGTAGACCAACGCTGATATCCTTCGTACTAAGATTTTCAAATTCATTTTGGCTAAAATCTGACTTTGTAATATATTGAAAAGATGGTCCTGCGTAAATATGTAAGGGGCCTAAAAGTTTTACGCCAATTAAAATTGGGACATCTATTTTTTTTGTTTTTAAATCAGTGTCAACATTTTCAACTGAACTGCTGTAAGAATTATTTAATTGAGTGTACACTATTTCTGGCCTAATATACAAACCGAGTAAACGAACTTTAGCCCATAAGCCAAAATGGTAACCGGCTTTATTGTCGGCTCCAGCCCACACATTCTCAAAATTATTACCGGTTTCCTGGATAACTTCTGATAAATCACCACCAAAGTTGTAATTTAAACCAGCTTTTGCGCCAAAGTCAATTTTTTGTGAAAATAAAAAAGTTGTTGTTAAGGTAATGGCAAGTAGGGTTAATACTAATTTTTTACTCACATTGCTCAAGGTTGGTTTGCTGAGTTCGTGATTTTTCTTCGAAAAGTTCATGATAAATGATTTTTTAAGGGCTATGACCCAATTAATAATTATTTATCAAAAGCAAAAGTTGTACCAAAATTCATTTTTTAAATGTTAATTAAATTGATATGAAAAACTAAATATGATTTGATCAGCTTTTGTATTGATGGAATAGGCAAGACCATCGACTGGAAGATCATCTGTAAAAACGGCTAAATTTTCAGATAATCCCGGGCTATATCGTAAATCAAAACCCAATTTTTGTAATTGTAATCCAATACCAATGTTTAACCCCAAAACAAGATTATTGTCTAAATCTAAATCGAAATCAGATGAAAATGTATTATCTAGAATATATCGAAATGTTGGGCCAACATAAAGACTTATTGGTTTAATTATTTTAAAACCAACCAAGACAGGAATTTCAAGTGTTGAAACCTTAAATTCTGAAGATGTTGAAAAAATATGATTATAAGTGCTTTTTGTTTTAGTAAAGACCAATTCAGGTCTTACATAAATTTTTGTGAAGTTATATTGAGCATAGGCACCTACATGAAAACCAAAATCTTGTTCGCTTTTTACAATTTCATTTAGACCAGCTAAGCCACCATAAATTGATAAGCTACCGTAAGAATTATAATTCAGGCCTGTTTTGAGCCCATAATTTATATCTAATTGGGCATTAATGGAAATAGAATAAATGGTAAGGATCGCTATAAATACTAACTTTTTCATACATATAATCATTTATTATAATAAGATGAAAAAGTTCGAATAGGTTGCGCAAAAAAAAATACTATTTTCTTTTTAAAACTTTTTCTACAGCCTTAACAATAGCCTTA
>CAZJCZ010000300.1:0-2514 GCA_964544575.1 uncultured Flavobacteriaceae bacterium
ATAATATCAATTTTAATCATTTTAATCATTTGTATAAAGAAATTGATTTAAATGGGAAAAAAGTTGGAATGGTTCATATCTATAGCGAATATCCAAATTATGACTTTGAAATAGAACCAAATGAGGGGTTTACTTGTGTGGATGATGTTGCCAGAGCAATTGTGATGCTGTCAAAATATTTAGAAGAGAACGAAAATGATATTGACGTTCTCAATAAAATGAAATTGCTTACTGAATTTGTCTTACAAATGCAAAATGATAACGGATATTTTAATAATTTTATTTGGAATGATCTATCGATAAATAAAACGTATAAAACGTCGGTTGCCGAACTTAATTGGTGGTCTTTTAGGGCGTTGTGGGGATTGGAATCTGCATATGATCTATTGAAGACAGACAAAGACTTGGCAAACAGAATTGCAGTGGCTTCAGAAAAATTACTCGTAAATATTAAAAACGATATTCCTATAAATAATTTAGAAGTAGAAATTGTTGAAACTTTAGAAGTACCCACCTGGTTACCTCAAAAATATGCCTCTGATCAATCAGCTTTATTAATACTAGGGCTATTAAAAAATTATGAAAGAACTACTGATAATGATGTTAAATTGTTGTTAGACGTTTTGGCAAAAGGAATCATGGTCATGCAAAAAGGAGACGCCGAGAATTATCCGTATGGAGCTTTCATGAGTTGGCAAAACTTATGGCATGCATGGGGAAATAGTCAATCTTATGCATTGTTGAAAGTAGGTCAAAAATTTAATGATCAAGAATATATTGAAAGTGCTCTCAAGGAAATTGATAATTTTTATCCTTATCTATTAAAAAATGGCTTTGCTGAAGCTTTTTGGATACAAAAGACTGCAGAAAATGAATACAAAGAGATCAAGCGAAACAACTATCCTCAAATTACGTATGGATTACGTCCTATGGTTTGGGCTGCTTCTGAAGCATATCGCTATTCAAAAAACGCCAAGTATTTAAAACTTTCCAAAGATCTAGAATCTTGGCTATCAGGGAATAATGATGCAAAAACGGTTATGTATAATCCTGAAACAGGAATTTGTTTTGATGGGATCAAAAGTAAAGAGGAAGTTAGTAGAAATTCTGGAGCTGAATCAACTATAGAAAGTTTATTAATCATGTTGGAAATGAAGAAATTAGAATAAGGATGAGAAAGCTAAATTTATCTAATCCGGTTATACGTTATAAGGAAAATCCACTTGTAACTGCTTACGACGTGAATAAAGTATGGACTGATCCAAAATTACAAACCATTACTGTTCATAATGCCGGAATTACAGAATACAATGGTGACGTTCTTATGCTATTTCGTTCTCATTTGCGTAATGGCATGTCTGTATTGGGAATTGCAAGGAGCAAAAATGGTCTGGATAACTGGCGGATAGATAAATCTCCAGCAATGTTGCCATGTACTGTAAATGACACTTTTGCCATTGGGGCCAATATAGATGAGTTAATAGAAAATGAACAAGGTGGCATAGAAGATCCTCGTATAAGTAAAATAGAAGACACATACTTTATTACTTATAGCGCTTATCATCCGACTATTGCACATAGAGTAAGAGTATCATTAGCAACAACAAAAGATTTTAAAAGTTTTAAAAGACATGGGCCACTATTAAAAAAAGACATGCGAAATGTGGTGCTGTTTCCTGAGGAAATAACAGGGAAATATTATGGCTTATTTCGTCCTAATGATAATACTCAAGAACATACGGGAGGAATTTACAAACAAATAAAAATAGGATTTACAGAGAATATTGAAGTGGGAAAATGGCATATTCAAGAACAACCCATAATGTTACAAAAAGACGGTCCGAGTAGTTTTTCAGACAAGATTGGCCCTGGTGCAACACCGATAAAAACGAAATATGGTTGGATTAATATTTTTCATGGGGTGCGAAGTACTATGGACGGAAATCCTTACGTATTAGGGGTTGCCTTGCATGATCTGCAAGATCCTAAACAAGTAAAAGTGTCAAATATTCCAATACTATTTCCTTCTAAAGCAGATTGTATTGTTACTGATGAAACCTATGTACACGTACCAAACGTTGTTTTTAGTTGTGGGGCTTTGAGAAAAGATAACGGAGATATTCATATCTATTATGGAGGAAATGATACTGTTATGAATGTTGCCATTTCACATGAAGATATTTTGGTAGAATTATGTGAAAAGTATCCTCAAGAACCTGCATCTGGCAGACCATTATATCCGTTGAGTTAAAGAAATATTAAAATAGAGTAGTTTAAAATAAATAATTATGGGCGAAGTAAGACTTACCAATATTAAAAAAACATATAAAGGTGGTGCAGAAGTAGTTAAAGGAATAAATTTTGCTGTAAAAGACAAAGAATTTCTTGTCTTGGTTGGTCCATCAGGTTGTGGAAAATCTACTGTCTTAAGAATGATTGCAGGGCTTGAAGAAATTACTGATGGAGAGCTTTTTATTGGCGATAAAAAAGTAAACGATGTCGCTTCAAGTGATC
>CAZJCZ010000301.1:0-2512 GCA_964544575.1 uncultured Flavobacteriaceae bacterium
CCAGAGCTGCCACTACTGGATGGCGAACTGACCATATTAGATTTTACACCTGACATAGCACTTGAGAATGATTTTGAAAAATTATGCATTGATAAATTATGAAGAGTACTTGAAGCGTACCAGCTAGGTGGTTCCAAATTTAATGCATCAAATTTCCGGGCCCATTTCTCGAATAGACCGAATGTTAAGGCATAACCCATAGTAGTTTCAAAGTAACCGGGGTCATCTTTTATGAGCATTTTTAATTTATTTTCTTCCGCCATTTTAATAAAACGCTTAAATCCTTTTAATTCAGAAAATAATCGATTACCAATGGCATTCTTTTTAATCATAGTTATATTCAACATGGCTAAAACAACACAAGTAATAAATATGAAAACAGCTGCCACCGGTCCCCAGAAAAATAATCCAACTGCTGAAAGAAGAATTGTCAACGGAATTAAAACTCCCCAAGTAATGTTCCGTACTTTTTTCGATCTAGCTTCATAATAAGGCTGTGCCTTATCTTTTAATTTACTCTGCGCGCTATTCATGGTTTTATAAAAAGTGTTTTTCAGGCTACTTACCAGCACTTCTCCCGGTTTAACTTCATTTTTATCGACACCAAATATTTTACTTACAAAATCTAATGTTTTACCTTTTTTACTCAACTGGAAAAAATCTCCTAATTCAGGTTTATTTTCACTCTCAAAAAGACCATTAAATATTTCATGTTCATATACCGGAGCGTCAATCGGTAATGTCTTGATCCGGATTAGTTTTGTGTCTCCTGAACTAAACAATCCTTTTTTCGGGATCTCTTCGATCTTTAAAAATCCTTTGGAACCCCAATAGGGCAATAAAGAGATCAGATCAGAACTGTCTTCACTATCATTAATGAGAAATCCTGCCATTGCCGGATCTATATTATCAGGCGGATAATAACTGGTAGTACTTACAACTCTATCATCTTTGCCATATTTTTTCCAAACGGTATAAAATCCACCGATAAGTGTTACAATAATAAATATCCACCCGTATTGGTTCCAAAATGGCCATAAGGGTTTAATTTCCTTTATAGAATTTACCGGAAGGTTCATTAAAACCGTAACGCTTTGACCTGGCCGTGAGATAAAATTTTCAATACTAGCACCCTCGAATACACCATTTTCATATTGCACCTCTATATCACTACTAACAGCAGTAGTACCCCGGGCTCCCGAATAAACAAAACAATTTTCAGTACTCAACTGAATGTTCTCAGGAACATGGACCCTAAAATTAATTCGATAAAAATCTGCAATCCAATCGTCTGGTTTTATATTCCAATAAAAACGAATAGCAGAATCTTCAAAAAGGAAAGCGTTGTGAACACGGTATTTAATTTCGTAATGTTGAGGACCGACAAGTGTAATATCCTTGTTTCCTATTTTAATGTTTATCTCATTATTAAATTTTTGAGCAAATTTAAAAGGAGTGTCGAACTTGTATCCTGGCACTTTTATATTACTAATTTTAATCTTCCTCTTCTCTTTCTGGCCCTTAAAATTTAAAAGGTCATAATCAGTTTGGATGGTCCTATAAATACCATGCTTAGATTTTTCAAAATTAAGATCATAATTTTCAACCACTTCGAAGTAGCCTTTTTGGTTGATATATATATCTACCGTGCAATTATTAACCGTAAAGTCCTGCGTATATCCTATAGAAATAGAAACTATTATAAAAAGAACTGAAAGAATTTTTTTCACCAGTTAAAATTTATTTTTTACAATTATTGCGGAATTCAATTAAGATACTTGATATGAATTGTAACTTCAAGCTTCAAAAAAAATTAAGAAAAATCTACTTTTACATTCTCTCTACTCGCCTGGTCTGTTTCGAAATAATCAAAATCTTGATACTTAAACATGCTAGCAAAAAGAACGCCAGGAAAACTTTCGCCATAGGTATTATTTTCTCTAACGGTACCATTATAATAACGACGGCTTCGTTCAAGATTTTCTTCAATTACATTCAGTTTCTCCTGCAAATCAAGATAATTTACATTGGCCTTCAGATCAGGGTATGCTTCACCCAATGCAAAAATACTTCGTAAAGTTTGTTGAAGTTGATTTTCTGCTTTTATTTGCCCATTGATGTCACCTTTAGGAACTTGCATAGCTGCATTTCGGGCATTAATTACATCTTCTAACGTTGATTTTTCATGTTTTGCATAACCTTTAACCGTTTCAACCAGATTGGGAATCAGATCATATCTTCGTTTTAAAGCTACATCAATATTACTCCAGGCATCTTTTACTAAATTTCTATTTTTTACAAAACGATTAAAAATAGCAATCAACAAAATTACGATGAGTATAATTATACCGAATAATAAAAGTAAAGGAGTCATAGACAAACGATTTTAAAAGTGAATATTAATAAACAGATACTAATTTACAGTTTTTTCAACTCGTAATTAATAATAATTAAAGAAATTGATTATCATTTCTATAAAGTGGTTCACTAGAACTTGATCTTGAAAATAAGA
>CAZJCZ010000302.1:0-2504 GCA_964544575.1 uncultured Flavobacteriaceae bacterium
CAATACCGGCAGTTCCGAAAGATTTGACCAGGTCGTATGATTTCTCTAATCTTTCTGGTAGTTTTTCTGTTTCTTCAGCGCTCCATTCTCCTAAAACATAATCAACTTGATTTCCTTTTTTAAATTCATCACTAACACCAAACCTAAAACGTGAAAAATTTTGAGTTTGTAAACTATCACTTATATCCTTTAAACCGTTATGGCCTCCGGCACTACCTTTAGATTTTAAACGAATTGTTCCGAAAGGAATATTAAGGTCATCACATATTATCAATAAATTTTCTAACGGAATTTTCTCTTTACCCAACCAGTATTTTACGGCCTTACCACTTAAATTCATAAAGGTGGCTGGTTTTAATAGAATGAATGTTCTTCCTTTAAATCTAAATTTAGTAATGGCACCTAATTTTTGAGATTCGAAGATGACGTTTTCCTTTACGGCAATTTCATCTAAAATCTTAAACCCTATATTATGTCTGGTATTCTCGTATTTGGAACCAATATTACCAAGCCCAACAATTAAGTATTTTTTCATAAGATCAGCACTATCTTTTTTAAAACTAAATATATTTTTTATCAGAGATAGGATTTTCATTAGGTAAAAATAAAAAAAGCTTCGCGATTGCGAAGCTCTTTTTAATAAACTTATTTGTTTACTTCTTTTCTTACTCTTTTGGAGTACCTTTTGGCGTTCCATCAGTTGCAGGAGCTCCACCACCTTCAGCGGTAGTTTCAGCACCCTCAACAGCACCTTCTTCTCCCTCTTCACCTTCTTCACCTTCTTCATCTTCATCAACTTCTACAACTTCAATTGCACGTGCCATTCTTACTTGTGTAACGACCATATCATCAGGATGTAAAATTGAAAATTCATCGTTTTTTAAATCCAAAACAAATATTTTATCACCGATTTCAAGTTTAGAAATATCTGCATTAATAAAATCCGGTAAGTTTGCAGGTAATGCTCTTACTCTTAATGTTCTATTAGGGAATCGCAATACTCCACCAGCAACTACGCCGGGAGCACTTCCCAATAAGTGGATAGGAATATTCATGGTAATTTCTTTATCATCAAATAATTGATAAAAATCAACATGAAGAATTTTGTCAGTTACTGGATGAAACTGAATGTCTTGCAATATGGCTTTAACTTTTTCGCCATTTTCTATATCTATCGTTGCAGTATAAATGTTCGGAGTATAAACCAAATTTTTGAACGATATTTCGTCAGCTGAAAAGTGAATTGCTTTGTCTCCTCCGTATAACACGCAAGGAACCTTTTCAGCATTACGTAAGGCTTTGGTAGCTACCTTGCCCACGCTTTCTCTTTGAGATCCTTTGATCGTAATAGATTTCATTATTTTACTTAAATTAAATTACATTAAAAATTGACCGCTGATTGATTGGTTACTATGAACCTTATGCATCACCTCAGCAAATAAAGGGGCGCAAGATATAACTTTTATTTTAGAAATTTGTTTTTTTAAGGGAATTGTATCTGTTATAATTAACTCCTTTAATTTAGAGTTTTCTATACGCTCATACGCCTTTCCAGAAAGAACTGCATGCGTACATATCGCACGTACACTTATAGCTCCTTTTTCCATCATTAAATCAGCAGCTTTAGTTAACGTTCCGGCAGTATCTACCATATCATCAACTAGTATTACATTTTTACCGGCTACATCACCAATTAATTCCATAAGTGAAATCACATTCGCTTTTTTACGTTGTTTATAACAAATTACCACCTCACATTCGAGAAATTTTGAGTAGGCATAGGCCCTTTTAGAACCTCCCATATCAGGAGATGCAATTATGATGTTGTCTAAATTTAAAGCTTTAATTGCAGGTAAAAATATTGTGGAAGCATATAGATGATCTACGGGTTTTTCAAAAAAGCCTTGAATTTGATCGGCGTGCAAGTCCATTGTCATAACTCTCGTAGCACCTGCCGCTTGTAATAAATTCGCAACCATTTTAGCGGCTATTGGTACTCGAGGTTGATCTTTTCTATCTTGCCTGGCCCAGCCAAAGTAGGGTATGACTGCTGTTATATGCCGTGCAGATGCTCGTTTAGCGGCGTCGATCATCAATAGCATTTCCATTAAGTTATCAGACGTTGGAAAAGTTGAACCGACTATAAAAATCCGTCTTCCTCTTATAGATTCTTCAAAACAAACTTGGAATTCACCATCACTAAAAATATTTTTTCTAGATTTTCCTAGCTCGGATCCAAAGGCATTGGCAATTTTTTTGGCCAGAACAGCAGATTGGGTGCAAGCAAAGAGTTTAGGCCTTGGTATTTTTTGTTTCATTTTTTGTGAAAAGTTGTGATGTTAGTATTGCATTATGATATACTTCACAAAAGTAAAGATTATTTAAAAAGAAGAAGCAGTTAAAATATAAAATATGGCAGTAGAACAAAAAATATTTTTTAGATTTGCAGACCAATTATTTTTGCCTTGGTGGCGGAATTGGTAGACGCGCTGGATTCAAAATCC
>CAZJCZ010000303.1:0-2502 GCA_964544575.1 uncultured Flavobacteriaceae bacterium
TGAAATTTACTGGCTCCAAAAAATAAGATCAACCCAATAGCCGTATAGCTAAATGCCCGCCCCAATGAATAGAGTACTCCACTTAAAAACACTACTTTTTTGTCAGAAATGTTTTTTGAAATATAGGCAGTGGCGGTAATATTGGTGGCCAGCGGACAAGGGCTAACGGCGGTCATCAGCCCGAGTACAAACGCTGTAAGAATGGGAATATTAGTCTGCTCTAACAAAGATTGTAAATAGTCCAATTATAAGGTCTTTAGCTCTTTTTCTATGGTTGTTCTTAACTCATTCATAAATACATCTTTCTGACGCCCTTTCATAAAGGCAAAATCGGTTAAATTAACCTGCCTTTCTTTACCATTGGCGATAACATTTAAAAAAAGCGAAGTGCCAGAGGCTTCAAATTTTTCTGCCAACTTATAATTTTTTTCTTTATCGATATTGATGACCTGAAAAGTTATTTTACCGCTTTTTAATTCAGCAGCAAAGAACTGTTTTAATGTATATCTAGTATGTAATTCAATAGCATTACAGGTGATACAGCGATGTGTTGAATGAAAATCAATGACCTCTATTTTCCTGGTCATTTCATTAATAGTGGATTTGCTCTGTGCATTTATGTTTGTAGAGAACAAGAAAAAGCTCAAAATAGCGAATGATAAAAAAATTGAATACTTCATTGAATTTGATTTTTAATTTTTATAAAATGATATTAAATACATAACCTGAAATAATAATACAGAGCGTAACTATACCAAAAAATATCCCTATGAGTTTTAGGGTCATTACTTTTTTTAAGAGCATGGCTTCTGGTAACGACAGGCCTACAACACCCATCATAAATGCGATGGCTGTACCTAGGGGAATCCCTTTACTGACCAATACCTGAACTACCGGTAAAATACCAGAGGCTCCTGAATACATGGGTATGGCCAGTATCGTCGCTATGGGTACTGCAAAGAGATTGTCTTTGCTCATATATTGTTCAAAGAATCCTTCCGGTATATAACCATGCATTAAGCCACCAATGGCGAGGCCTACCAATACATAGGGAATTATACCTTTTAAAATAGTCTTCACTTCACTAACAATGAAGGGGAGCCGTTCTTTAAATGGTGTTTTTTTTGCGATGAAATCATTTTGTTCTCGCTCGGCATTGGCCAATACTTTTTGCACCCATGGGGTCAGGTATTTTTCAAGTTGTAACTTTTGCAGAATGATGCCCGCAAACGTTCCTAATAAGATTCCACTGATCACATAAATAATGGTTGTTTTAAGGCCAAAGAGTCCGATAAAAAGGCCGATAGCTACTTCATTTACGAGGGGTGAGGTCACTAAAAAAGAAAAGGTAACGCCCAGTGGAATACCACCTTTTACAAAACCAATAAATAGGGGTACAGATGAGCAGGAACAAAATGGGGTGACAACGCCAAAGGATGAAGCCATCAGGTACTCAAAGCCGTATAATTTTTTTCTGGATAAGTAATTTCTAACCTTCTCTACCGGGAAGTAACTATTAATAATGCCCATTAAAAAAATGACGACAATCAGTAATAATAAGATCTTAATGGTATCGTAAATAAAGAAGTTCAGCGCTTCTGCTAAATGGCTACCTCTGTTGAGGTTGAATGTATCAAAAACCAGCCAATCAGCCAGTTGTTGTATCCAATCGAACATTGATTATTATTATTTTAATAATTTATATATTGCGTCAGTTCGAGTGGACTATCATACCCGGGATCGCATCGAAAACAAATAAAATATTTTAAAAGCGTTGTTCTCTATAATATTCTCTATAGAAAATTACTCGAACTGACGTTTTTCATTTATCCTCCTTGCTCAACAATACTTATCAGGTCCTTCTGTATTAACAGATTCTCAACTCGAAGTATTGGTATCGATACAATGGGCTACCAATTGGTCTTTTACCTCCTCAAAACTGGGTACACCGCCTTTCAAGACGACCATTTCGTTGATAACTATGGCAGGTGTACGCATAACATCATACTGCATAATATCCTGAATGTCTTCTACTTTTTCAATGGTTGCGTCTATTTTTAGTTCATCTATGACCGATTTTACAACGGCTTCGGTACGTTTGCAATTTGGGCAACCGGTACCTAATATTTTTATGGTTTGCATTGTCTTTGGTTTAAGTGCTTATCGCCTATAAACGAACTAATTAGTTTATTATTTCAAGTGAACAACTTATTAAATAAAGATTTTGCTGTTTCCCAATTTTTTTTGTTGATACAATACTTAATTCTTGGGGGTTTTATCTCCCCTTGTATGAGGCCTGCATCTTTTAATTCTTTTAAATGTTGTGATACGGTTGACTGCGATAAGGGCAGTATTTCAACCAGGTCTCCCGTAAAACAACAAGACTGACTTTCTAACAATTTTAATATTTTTATGCGGGTTGGGTGACTTAATGCCTTGGCAAACCTGGCGAGTTGCTCAGTGCTTTCTAAATAGTCGATATTTTTTAAAGTCCGCTTCATA
>CAZJCZ010000304.1:0-2498 GCA_964544575.1 uncultured Flavobacteriaceae bacterium
TTCCATACTTTTTAGTTATGTTTTCAACTACTATTGACATGTAACAAATGTTTATTTTCGCAAAGAAACAAATCTTTCCTCTATTTTATGAGCTCAGATATTAAAAACAAATCTATTTTTAATTAATTAGTTTAAAAAAGGAGTTAAAGTATAAGCTGTCTATTCCGTTTTACTCTTAAAACTCATAATAACCTTTCCTTAATTTACTTACAAATTGTAAATTATATAAATACTTCATTAATATTTCATTAAAATGATAAAAAATCATGCATCTTCTTAAAATAATTTGTTTTTTAAAAATTTAAGTATAGATTTGTCGCATATTTTTCGATGATGAAAACATTAAACACTTGGCAAGCATTTTTTTACTTCTTTTATTTTTATAAAATGGAGCGAGGCTTTGTTGGTGTTTTTAATATATAAAAAATAAAATACACATTTTTAAAGCCTCGAAATATCGAGGCTTTTTTTATAGCATAATTTCAAAAATGAAAATAGCCATTCAAGGAATACAGGGATCATTTCACCACATAGTTGCCAATCAATATTTTGGGGAGCATATCACTTTGAAAGAATGTTTGTCTTTTACTGAAATACCGGAGCTTTTGAATGAAGGAGCTGTTGACGGTGCAGTAATGGCTATAGAAAATTCTTTAGCTGGTTCTATTTTGCCTAATTATGCTTTAATTGATGAGTATGAATTAAGTATTCAGGGAGAAGTGCATTTTCCTATCCATCATCATTTAATGGGTTTAGAAGGTCAGTCGTTATCTGATATCAAGGAAGTTTGGTCACACCCTATGGCTTTATTACAATGTCGAAAATTCTTTAGAAATCATCGCCATATTAAACTTGTAGAAGAGTCAGATACGGCCGAAGTTGCTAGAAGAATTCAAGAACAACAATTAAAAGGGATTGCAGCTGTAGCTAGTAAAAAGGCCTCTGAAATTTATGGTTTGCATATTATTGAAAATGAAATTCAAACACGAAAACAAAATTATACACGATTTTTTGTATTAAAAAAGAGTAATGGTAATTTAGATAAACCTTCAATTATTAATAAAGCTTCTCTTAAGTTTATTACTAAACATAAGACAGGGAGTCTGGCTGATGTCTTAAATGTCTTTGCTGGTTTTGGTATGAGTTTATCAAAAATTCAATCATTGCCTATTTTAGATAAACCTTGGAATTATGCTTTTTTTGCAGATGTTATTTTTGATGATTATGCCTTATTCCATGAAGCCATAGCCGAGGTTAGAGAAAAAACAAGGTATTTAAAAATATTGGGGGAGTATAAACAAAGTAAAAGAAAACATGATAGCCAAAGCTAACAGATTACAACATGTAGAAGAATATTATTTTTCTAGCAAACTTAGAGAGGTGCGTCAGCTTAAAGCAGAAGGAAAACCTATTATCAATATTGGTATAGGTAGTCCTGATCTGGATCCTCCTTTGGCAGTAAGTAGGGCAATGCAGAATGCTTTAGAGCAAAATCATATTCATGGATATCAAAGCTATCAAGGATTGCCGGAATTTAGGAATGCAATAGCTGCTTTTTATAATCAACAATATGAAGTTACTGTAAATCCCGAAAACGAGATATTACCACTAATGGGTTCTAAAGAAGGCATCATGCATATTTCATTGGCTTTTCTGAATGCCGGTGATGAAGTGTTACTGCCTAATCCTGGTTATCCTACATATACTTCAGTTACAAAATTAGTAGAAGCTGTACCGGTCTATTATGATTTGACAGAAGCTAATAATTGGTTTCCAGATTTAAAATCGTTAGCTGAAACCGATCTGACTAAAGTAAAACTAATGTGGGTGAGTTATCCACATATGCCAACTGGAAAGAAACCAACGATTGAATTATTCACAGAATTAGTAGCGTTCGCAAAACAGCACAAAATAATTCTTGTAAATGACAATCCGTATAGTTTTATTTTGAATGAAAAGCCCTTAAGTATTTTATCGGTTAAGGGAGCGAAAAAGGTAGCTCTTGAACTTAATTCATTAAGTAAGACATTTAACATGGCTGGCTGGCGTGTAGGTATGGTGCTAGGATCAGCAGATAATATTAAGAGTGTATTACAAGTAAAAAGTAATATGGATTCAGGAATGTTTTATGGAATTCAACAAGGGGCTATCGCTGCTTTAGAAAGCAATCCTATTTGGTTTAAAAATTTAAATGATATTTATAAAAAACGAAGGGTAATTGCTTGGAAAATTGCCGATACTCTTCAATATAGTTATGATAATGATACAGCGGGATTATTTGTTTGGGCCAAGTTACCTCTTGGGAAAAAAGCAGAACAAACGGCTGATGAGCTACTCTATGAGAAGGATGTTTTTTTGGCTCCTGGAACAATATTTGGAAGTGGTGGAGAAGGATATATTAGAATTTCCCTTTGTGTTTCCGAGGAAATTTTGCAAGAAGTATTAACAAGGGTTTCAAATAATTAATTTAAGATGGGAAAAATTGCCGTAATTGGATT
>CAZJCZ010000305.1:0-2486 GCA_964544575.1 uncultured Flavobacteriaceae bacterium
TGTTTTATCAACGATTCATATTCTAATGCCGGGTCTTGTTTACCGATCACCAGCAATTTATTAAAGGTATTCTTCTTAAGAACAGAGGCCCTGCTTTTTCTGATCTTCATACCTTCTAATGCGGCTATAACACCTTGCGTAGGCATTTGCAAGGCTTCTTTTATTATTTCGGCAGCCTCTTTTCTGTAAACCGATTTATTTTGTTCTGAAAACAAATTGGGAATTGCAACTTTGATAAAAGTTTTTTTATTGTGTTTTACGGCTTTTATAGCCCTATCCCTGTTTTTCTTTTTCTCATCAGAATCAGGCAACGCGGTAGAGTTCATCAGGCACAAACCTTTTATTTTTTCAGGGTACATTTGTGCTATGACGAGGGCAACATAACCACCCATGCTATGACCAACCAAAATAAATTTTTGTAGACGTAAATGATGCAACACAGCCATAACTATTTCTGCTTGCTGTTCCATAGTGTGAACATAACCCAGGCATTCCGTTTGCCCATGACCTAAAAGGTCAATGGTTACAATACGGTTTTTCATAGCTAATTCTGAAGTATAGGCATCCCACATGGTTAAATTCTCTAAAAATCCATGCAGTAAAACTACAGCCGTGCCTTTACCTTCAGACCGATATCGAATTTTTATGTTCTTATAATTAAAAAAACTGTACATGCCACAAAAATAGTTAACTTGAACTGAATAATTTTATTAAATGGAGAAAACTAAAGAAGTTTTCATAACCGGATTTGCACTTTTTTCAATGTTCTTTGGTGCAGGGAATTCAAAATTTTATCCCCTTATCTCAATATAGTCTGGGGTGGGTGTTACTCGCATTGGCTACTTTTATGGTGCTAAATTTATTTGAGAAAAAGTAATATTAATTTATAAATACATCTATTATAATACTGAGAGGTCCAACATAGAAAATTACTTTAATGTTTTTGTTGACATGATAAAGCTGCATTCAAGGCATCCAAGGCTGAAGAGGATGTAGCTGCATTTGATTTTTCTGAAAATGTACTCCACGAAACTCCGGGAGGGACAGATCCATTCTGCATGGCATTTTCCCAAATTGATTGGGCATTTAACCTTAAAAAATCACAATAATCATTTTTTGGGGAATATTGATTTAGAACAGCTAAATGCCTCATAAAAACACCCTTAAATTGTTCAGCATCTCCATTGCAATTATCCGGTTCACAACGCTTTTCATATAAAATTCCCTTATCATTTATCATATTATTTATGGCGGCTTCTGCAATAGAATGGGCGTGATTTAAATAAGTATTATCACCTGTAATCTTATGTAGATTTACTAAACCAGATAAAATGACGCCCTGATTATAAGTCCAAATTCTAGGGTTTATTTTGCAAGTCCCATTGCTATTATTTACGCCGTCCTGTACCTGCCCCTTTTCATTAATTAATTTAACCGATAGCATCCAATTCCAAATATCAACAGACCATTGCAAATAGCTTTTCCCATTTAGAGTATCGTTGTTTGCCCTATGTAATCTGGCCGCTAGTAAAAGTGTTAATTCATTACTAATTGTACTTTTTCCACTGAGGCCTTTTTTCCAGTAAATACCTCCACCACATATTTCATCCCAACCCAGGGTAATATCTTTAAATATTATCTTAGCCGTTTTCAAATATTCTTCATTACCAGTCCATTCCCATGCGTCTAACCAGGCAAGTGCCCACCAGCCTTCATCATCGTAATAATCGTTAATATAATTGTTGCAAACCCAGGCATCAGTTTTATCATTTGCTGGAACTTCAAACTGTTTTGTCTTTGAATAAGTGTTTTCAACTACTTTGATAAGAGAATCATTATCTGCTAATTGACCATATTTTATAATGGCTGTTAAGGCATTCGCTCCGTTCCACCACGAAGTTGTTTCCCATAATCCCGTTTCGTTATTGTACCAATTCTGAAGTTGATCTGCCAATATTTCAGCCTTCTTATCAATTTTTATTTCCTGGGCACTGCCTGTAGTTAAGAAGCCAATCAATAATACTAATAAAACATCTTTTAATCTCCATTGAATGTTCCAAGTATTGATATTTGAAAAGTTTAGTCTCATTGATAAGTAGGAAATTTAAGCTTATTTAATTTAAATAGTTAGTCAATGTATTCAGGGATAAGATAATTGAAAGGTAAATCTAGTTTTTTAAATAAACAAATAAAAATAATGTATTAATAGACCAATTTTACCAGATTTATCAGAACTTCATGGTCATATAGGTGTAGGTTTAGCAACATCTTTGAAGTTCGGCACCTCTGGTGCACCGTATTTGATATATTCAATTGCTTTTATATGGCGATCTTTTAATAGCTAATTGTTTTTATACAGGACGAATTCATATCCTGAAAGTTACAGGTAAATATTTAAAATGCATATCCAATTGAAAGTTCTCCATAAAACGGAGAGATGAAATCATATTCCTTTTCAAACTTATCTAATATTGATTCTATTGAAC
>CAZJCZ010000306.1:0-1306 GCA_964544575.1 uncultured Flavobacteriaceae bacterium
CACTATCCTTTTACGGTTTTACCGTAATAAAACAAAATATTTTTTTTTAATTTTGAAATCTAAACCGAAAAGAAGTAAATTTTTATAAAGAATCAACTCAAATGGACCAAAACGGAAAAGATAAACATAAACAAAAGTTCTTCAAAAAATATGATAAGATAACCGATAAGGATTATAAATTAGAAATGCTTTGGTCACAGAGAATTATTCAAGGCAAACTTCATAGAATTAGATTAAATATTACCCGGATATTATGGACTGTTGCTATTTTTATTGTGATAGGGATATTGGGTATTATTCTACTGTTTTATAAATAAGGTAAAAACTTTTTGAACTAATATTCTTTTTATAATTTAGAGAGTAATTTAAAAACTCCAATTTTTATAATTTGAGCTTTTTTCCAAACTATTTTCAATTGTGTCAGGTAGGGCGGGGAAAAAATCTAATCCTGTTAATTGTTCAATTCGATCTATAGAAACTACGAATTCATAAAGTGGTTTTTTTGATTCATGATGACGTATTAAAAATGCTATTGCTTTTACTTCTGGTTCGGTATTATCAAATAATATTTTATAAAAGTATTTTGGCACTCCAACTTTTTCTGTACCAATGGTTGGTAAATTTTCATTCAATACACCACCAGTAACAACGTACAATTTTCTTTCTTTACTCGCCCAATAACGAGTTTTTTGCTCTAACCTGTTCCAGATACCAGCATTAAATTTAAGTTTTTGTGGGGAAATATTCGAAGTTAAAAAAGTTTCATTAAATGCTCCCTCTGAAAATTTTCTATCACCTGCCGGGCACAAGTGTCCTTTACTATATCCTGAGTTTTTATAATTTTTATAGTGAGCTGATTTACTGGTTACTTTTCTATCCTGTATAAAGTATGGACGTTTCCTGTTTGTATTGGTAAGATGTTCCTTTTTTAACTCGTATGCCACCCATTCAGCCTGTTCATATCTTTCATTATATGATAGTGTATAATGATCATGTGAAATAATTTGATTCGTAGTTGAAGTAGGTAGATAATTAAAAGTTGATTCATTAACCTGACTTTTATTGGGTTCATTATTATCTTCCAAGGATGTTGGATAAAAAAGATAAATGATCAGACTTATTAATAAAATAAGTAAAGGGTAGATAAATGCTTTATTTTTCAAACTGTGCTATTCCTAGTTAATGAAATTTCTTCATAATTTTCAGTCCGTTCTAAAGAGTTAAAAGTTTCTACAACCGTCACAGGCGGTTCAGTTAACTTTCTCTTTTTTAAATCTATCCAGGCAGCATATATTTTAATTTCGGC
>CAZJCZ010000306.1:1406-2485 GCA_964544575.1 uncultured Flavobacteriaceae bacterium
GATGCCGCATAAGATATTCGTATACAATTTGGTGCACCAAAAGCATCGCCCGTTACCGTTGCTACATTTGCTTTATCTAAGAGAAATAAAGAAAAATCAGCAGCATTATTAATAGTTACCCCATCAATGGTTTTTCCAAAATAATAAGATACATCGGGGAAAACATAAAAGGCACCTTTTGGTTCGTTCGTAATTATTCCTTTAATGTCTTTTAACAGGGTAAGCACTAAATTTCTCCTTTGGTAAAACTCATCTACCATATATTGGATGTCTGAAACTGGGGCGTCTAATGCTGTTATAGTCGCTCGTTGAGCTATACAATTGGCGCCAGAAGTAATTTGACCTTGCATTTTTGTACAAGCTTTTGCGATCCAAGCAGGTGCGCCCATATAACCAATTCTCCAGCCGGTCATTGCAAACGCTTTAGCTACACCATTTACTGTTATCGTTCTGTCATACATACTTTCTATGGCTGCAAAACTAAAGTTTGGTTCACCGTAATTGATATGCTCATAAATTTCATCAGATAAAATATAAATATCAGGATATTTTTCTAATACTTTGGCAAATGCTCTGTATTCACTTTCAGTATAAACTGTACCGCTGGGATTGTTTGGTGAGTTAAAAAATATCATTTTGGTTTTAGGCGTAATTGCCGCCTCTAACTGCGCTGGGGTAATTTTGAAGTCAGTTTCAATACTTGAAGGGATTTCAATATATTTGGCTTCAGCCAAAATGGCAATAGCAGAGTAACTAACCCAATAGGGTGCAGGCAATAATACTTCATCACCAGGATTCAATAATACCATGGCCGCATTTGCTATAGATTGTTTTGCTCCAGTAGAAACTACAATTTGATTAGGGGTATATTCTAATTTATTATCACGCTTAAATTTTCTACAAATAACTTCACGCAAATCCAAATAACCATCAACAGGTGAATATGAGTTATAATTATCATCAATAGCTTGTTTGGCGGCTTCTTTAATAAAATCAGGAGTATTAAAATCAGGCTCACCTAAACTTAAACTAATAATATCTTTTCCTTCAGCTTTTAATTCACGGGCTTTTGCCGCCAT
>CAZJCZ010000307.1:0-2471 GCA_964544575.1 uncultured Flavobacteriaceae bacterium
GATATTGGTTACTTTATAGATAAAGTTTGGGTAACACAAAGTATGAAACCAGGAGTTGTTGCTTGTTCTCATCATATTGGAAGATGGAGAAGATCACAAGATAAAACTGGAAACCGTTGGGCAACGAATACGGTGAATATTGAAAATGATGGAAAAGGTGGATGGAAAATGAATACCATTTCTGGAATTAAACCATTTGAATCTCATGATAGCGATTCTAAACGAATCTTCTGGAAAGATGGAGGAGTACATCAAAATATAACACATGCTGTTCATCCAGACCCAATTAGCGGAATGCATTGTTGGCATCAACGGGTAAGAATTGAAGTCCCTGGTAAGGATGAAAAATACGGAGATATTTTTGTAGACACCAATAAGTCGCATGAAGTTTATAAAGAATGGATGGAAATGACACGCCCGGCTCCTGGGCCAAATGGAGAAAGAAGACCTTTATGGTTTGAAAGAGCTTTTACTCCAGACAAGTCAAAAGGAGGCTGTTACTATATTGAAAAAGAAGAAAAATAGTATTCGATTACTGATTCCCGCGAAAGCGGGAATCTCATTTTAATGGGTTTCAATGTTGAATTGATTAAATTTGTAAATGCTTAAAAAGGTTTTCCCTTTCTTAACATGGTTACCGCTTGCCAAAAGATCTTTGAAGGATGATTTGATAGCAGGTATTACGGGAACTATTATTGTGATTCCACAGGCTGTGGCTTTTGCTATGATTGCAGGATTACCTCCTATCTATGGTTTTTATACGGCTATGATCACACCAATAATAGCGGCCTTGTTTGGTTCTTCATACCATTTAATTTCTGGACCCACTACAGCTATTTCAATAGTTGTGTATTCTACTTTGGTAAAATTTGTAAATCCAGAAACTGATTTAGAAGCCTTTGTGTCTCTTGCACTAGTACTAACATTTTTAGCCGGATTATTTCAATTCGCAATGGGGCTGTTAAAAATGGGGAAACTCGTAAATTTTGTTTCTCATTCGGTAATTATTGGTTTTACGGCTGGTGCCGGAATTTTAATAGCATTTAAACAATTAAAACATGTTTTCGGAATTAAAGTACCACAGGGGAGCACAATAGCTGAAATAGTAACCTACATAGCAAATCATATTTCTGAAACGAATTGGTACGTTTTCTTAGTAGCTACTGGAACCTTGGTAATAGCCCTGGTCATTAAAATCTTTATTAAACCATTATCAAGATACTATATGCTCATTGCTATGGTGCTTGGGAGTGTATTGGCAATTTTATTAGGAGGTGAGGCAAACGGAATTCAAACCGTAGGAGACATACCCTCTAACCTCCCACCTTTTAGAATACCAGATTTTTCATATGAAAATATAAGCAAATTAAGTTCTGGGGCAATGGTCTTGGCTTTACTTGGATTGATCGAAGCGGTAGCAATTGGCAGAGCTATTGGATTACATACTCATCAAAAAATAGATGGAAACCAAGAGTTTATCGGTCAAGGATTATCTAATTTAATAGCGAGTTTCTTCTCAAGTTATGCAGGTTCAGGATCTTTTACTCGCTCTGGTGTTAATCATCAAGCTGGGGCAAAAACACCAATGTCTGCCATATTTGCGTCTGTTTTTTTGATGATCGTTTTATTAGTATTTGCCCAATATGCTTCTTTTTTACCAAAAGCTGCCATGGGAGGCATTATCTTATTAGTGGGTTATAATTTGATTGACTTCCATCATATAAAACAGGTTTATAAAAGTAGCGGGAAGGAATTAATTGTATTGGCCATTACCTTGTTAGGAACGTTATTTTTCGATCTTGAGTTTGCATTAATTGCTGGTATTTTGACTTCTTTTTTCTTCTATATGGAGCGTACTTCAAAGCCAAACATTGCACTATTAGCGGTAGATAAAAAAAGACGATTAGTTAACATCATACGAGATAAAGATGCATTAGAATGTTCTAATTTAAAAATAGTACGAATTGATGGGTCCTTATATTTCGGTTCAATTGAAAAAATATCAGACTTTTTATCAAGGCTATATGATGAAAATAGAATTCAACATGTTTTAATTGCCGCCGATGGTATTAATTTTATTGATTTAGCTGCTGCTGAATGGCTCACAAACGAAATTATAAAGTGGCAAAAAAACAGGGGTGGAATTTATATTGCCGGATTAAAATTAGTAAGCCAGGATATTCTTAAAAACGGTGGATTTATTGACAAAATGGGAGGTGATATTTTTTTTAAAGATAAAAAAACTGCCATAGCTGAAATTCATAAAAAAATAGACAAGCCTTGCGATGTAAAAGCTTTTGATGAATGTAACGCTTAAATTTACTCTTGACAGCATTTATTCTTTCTAGCATTTCTTACAAAACAAACTAGAAGATACAATATCTTTGCAGCACTAAACTTGAGTGATCAATGAATTTGAAATCAACATTTCCTATATTCGATTGGCTTCCTAATTATAAAAAGGGATGGCT
>CAZJCZ010000308.1:0-2455 GCA_964544575.1 uncultured Flavobacteriaceae bacterium
GCTGCTTTATAATTAGGCTCATCAACAATTTCCGGAACTTGCTCTGTATATATAACTTTTCCTAATTCATCTAAAATAATCACGGCTCTTGAATGTAAATTGGCCAAAGGTCCGTCAACAATTTGTAGACTATAATCTTTCCCAAATTCTCCAGTGCCAAAATCTGACAGATTAATCACATTTTCAATTCCTTCGGCACCACAGAATCGTGCCTGGGCAAAAGGTAAATCTCTCGAAATACATAGTACTTTTGTGTTTTCCAATTCTGCCGCCTCTTCATTAAATTGCCTCACTGACGCTGCACAAGTACCGGTATCAATACTTGGAAAAATATTCAAAATAACGTTGGAACCTTTGTAATCAGATAAACTTGATTTGGATAGATCATTTTTTACTAGTGTGAAATCGGGCGCTTGAGTCCCAATTTGAGGCAATTGCCCTATAGTATTTATTGTATTGCCTTTTAATGTTATCGTTGCCATATTTAAAGTTTTTATTTGAATCAAAAATACGTCAAAAATAAAAACTCCCGAAATGTTTCGGGAGTTTTTATTATCACTTTACTAATGTTTTTTTAACGTTAGTTGGAATTAAAATATTCAGCCACGCCTTCATGTGTAGCTTTCAATCCTTCTCTATCGGCATTCCAATTTGCAGGACATGCTTCACCATTCTCTTCGTTAAATTGCAAAGCATCAACCATACGTAACGCCTCATCTACATTTCTTCCTAAGGGTAAATCATTTACTATTTGATGACGTACAACACCTTCTTTATCAATTAAGAACAAACCTCTATAAGCTATTAACTCTCCATCCGCTTGCAGTTGATCATTATCATCATAATAATAATCACCTGCCAACACATCATAATTTTTTGAGATCGTTTTATTCGTGTCTGCTACTAAAGGATAAGTAACCCCTTGAATGCCACCTTGATTTTTGGGTAACTGCAACCATCCCCAATGAGATTGTTCAGTGTCAGTAGAAACAGCTACAACTGCCGTATTTCTTTTTTCAAATTCTTTTAATTTATCTTGAAATGCATGCAACTCTGTAGGACATACAAAAGTGAAATCTTTAGGATAAAAAAACAATACCACATGCTTATTACCTAAATATTGATCTAATGAAAATTTTTCTTCAATTATGCCACCGTTTACTACCGCTTGCGCAGAAAATAAGGGAGCTTTTTTTCCAACTAATACAGCCATTTTTAAATTTTATTTTTGAATTATGCGGCAAATATAATACCTCTCTTTTAATTACAATAGTTAATACTCTCATAAATTCATCATTAATTCTTATGGGTGCATAATTTTTCTCTATTTTTGAAAATTAATATTCATATCAAAACGAGGTTCGGCATTAAAATTGATGCTGTCTAACAAATGCAAACTAAGGCTTATATACAATTAATTGGGGTGTTCTTTTTTATAGCATGTTTTTCTGAACTTTTGTATTCACAAAATGAACCCTCTTTTAAAACCGATACTGCAAAAATTGCTAACCTTTTTTTTGACGGTCAAAAAGTGATAAAACCTTTAAATTTAACTTTGATTGATCCTTCTCAAAGCAATTCTATTTTGAATTTTGAACCCAATCAATTCTTAATTGGTTTTAAACCGAATGCTCAAAATTATTTTGACCCTTTTAATACTCGTAAAAAACCAGTCAATTTTATGTCTAGTCCAAAAAAAGTTGATTCTGACATTCTTGTCAAAAAACATTTCAACGGAAAAGACATGAGTAATGTTAAGCTAACCAGCGATTATAGTCTTGGAACATTACAAAGTACTTCAAAATCGATTCGAATTGAAGTTCGCGACCATAGTTTAGTAGATGGCGACAGGATAAAAATATATGTAAATGAGCATTTGATAAATTCGAACATTATGTTGAGTGGCCTTTCTCGTATCATTAATGTTAATTTAATTAAAGGTTATAACCGGATTGATATTGAAGCTATAAACGAAGGGTACTCAGGGCCTAATACCGCTGAATTAAGGGTTTTTGATGAAAATGGTGCTTTAATTTCTTCACAAGAATGGAATATCTTAACAGGGCAAAGAGCAACGCTTGGGGTAATAAGAAATTAACAATTCTTTTTGTTTGTCAAACTTTATTTTATATTTGTTCACCAACTAACTATCATGACCGAAAAGCATCAACTCCTTAACGATATGCAATTCGAAGAAAAATTCGAAAATTGCACCCTAGCTCCTATTCTATTTACACATGAAGCACATTTGAGATTAGCCTATATACATGTTACGAAATACGGTCTTAGAAAAGCCATTAGTAATTTATGTTATCAAATAGCTGATTTTGAAAGAAATTTTGGAGACGGTAGAAAGTTTAATAAAACGATAACCGTTGCTTCTGCAAAAGTTATTCATCATTTTATTAATAAATCGAAATCTATTGACTATCAAGGTTTATTAAATGAATATCCT
>CAZJCZ010000309.1:0-2453 GCA_964544575.1 uncultured Flavobacteriaceae bacterium
ATATTTCCTTATTTTCGTCACTAAACCGTCACCTGTTTTATGGCTGTCAAATTAAGATTCAGAACACTAAAATCCGGAAAAAGAACGTACTATTTAGATATTCATCACAACGGACAACGTTGGAGAGAATTCTTAAAGGTAACTATTTATCCATATGATGCAGCAAGAAATGAAAAGAAAAAAATTATAGAAAAGATTCGGGTTAACAGGGAACTGGAACTTTTATCTGAAGACACTGGCCATATTCCCATACATTTTAGAAAACTTGACTTTTTCGTTTTTGCAGAAGATTTTCTCAGTCACTATCGTAAACAAGACGGTAGAATGATTGAAGGTTCCATAAAAAAATTTAAGAAATTTCTGCAATTCTCAATCCTCCCTATTTCTAAAATATCTCCAAGCATTATGGAGAGGTTTAAAGATTATTTAATCTATGATGCCGGTCTATCTGGAGAAACACCACATAATTATTTTACAAGATTCAAAAAGGTATTAAAAGCAGCCAAAATTAAGGGCTATTTAAAAGAGATGCCCACAGAGCACATCAGGTTTACGAATCCCAACAAAAATGATACAATAAAAAAACAAGTTGTAGATGCGGAGGAACTTCAACAGCTTGCCAATACAATGTGCGGTAATGAGGAAGTTAAAAAAGCATTCCTCTTTGCCTGTTATACTTCATTGGGGATGGCAGAAATACGGGATTTAAAATGGTCGAATATTAAAAACGGCAGGTTGATCACCAACAGAAAAAAGACAGGTGAGATTATTAATAACCGATTAAACCTGACCGCCCTAAAAATATTAGGTGAACGAAAAGAGAATTATAAATATATCTTTGATCTCCAATCCTTAAGCGTTAGCTCGGTAAATAAGGATATTAAATACTGGTCGAAAAGGGCGAATATCGACAAGCATCTAACCTTTTATTGTGCTCGGCATACTTTTGCCTGTTTGCTGTTAATCAATGGTGCAAACCTTAAGACCGTGGCAGATGCGATGGGTCATAGCTCAACCAGAAGTACTCTAAAATATTTAAATCATGTACAAAAGCTGCAAGATGAAGCCATTGATAAGTTACCTTCTCTCGAATTGTCAAATATTTTCTAAGCGGTAAAATTTAAAAAGTGGTAAAATCACTTATAAATTTTGATTAGATTTAATAAATTCTCTAAAATTACTTCTATTAATTATTTCAACTTTTGAGTTATAAGCTTCTCCAAAAGATTTAGGTATCTTAACTTTTGACTTCGGGTTCCATTTAAATTCATAACCCGTTAATACTCCGGAAATTTCTTCAACATAATCTATTTCTTGTTGTTGTTTTGTCCTCCAAAAATATGAATTGGCTAAGGTATTATCGTAGTTTATTTTTTTTATACGTTCACTTATTAAAAAGTTCTCCCAAAGAGCTCCTTTATCATTTCTACTATCAAGTAAATTAAAATTACCTATAATCATATTTCTTACTCCAGTATCGTAGAAAAAGATCTTTTGGTTTGTTTTAATCTCATTCCTTAAGTTTCTGCTAAAGCTAGGTAGTCTAAAGACAATATAACCCTTTTCCAATACATCTATATAATTACTTACGGTATTCTTGTCAACTCCTATTAATTGGGCTAGCTCATTATAACTTACTTCACTTCCGATCTGTAATGCAAGTGCTCTTAATAATTTTTCCAACAATTGAGGTTTTCTTATCCCACTATACGCCAATATGTCTTTATATAAATAACTATTGGTAAGTTCTTTTAGTACCTCAATTTCATCCCCCTGGTTATTTATAACTTCAGGATACATACCATGCAGAATTCTCAACTCAACTTGTTGTTCAGATTTTATATACCCAATATTATCTTCAAGTTCTTCCCAAGAAATAGGAAAAAGTTTATATTCCCATTTTCTACCGGTTAATGGTTCGTTTGTTTGGTTGTTAAGTTCAAAAGCTGAAGAACCACTTACCAATAATTGAACTTCTTTAAATTGATCGGTAATTATTTTTAATGTTATTCCGATATTCTCAATTCGTTGTGCTTCGTCGATAAAAACAATCTTGTAATTTCCAATAATACTTTTAAGTTGTTCGGTGTTTGGATTTGTTAATAAATTTCTAACCGTTGGATCATCACCATCTAAAAATAAATGTTCTTTATTTTCTAAAACTGAATTGATAAGAGTAGTTTTTCCAACTTGCCTTGGGCCAATTAAAACTATGGCTTTTCCGGTATTTAACTTTTGAAGTATTTTTGATTTTAAAATTCGTTCTATCATATTATATTAGTGATTTAATTCACCAAAAGTAATGTTTTTTAGTGAATATAAGCGCCAAAAGTAATGTTTTTAACTATTGTTGATAATTCATTTAGATGAATCCGTTTAAAGTTTTTGAAATAGAAACTCTTATTAAAAATAAATATTAAACTACTGGACATAATCACAATTATAGTACAAAT
>CAZJCZ010000310.1:0-2440 GCA_964544575.1 uncultured Flavobacteriaceae bacterium
AATTAAAAATGAATCAATAAGCGATTTGAACTCAATTTTAAATGTTCGTAGGTTAACCGTACTGGTAGTAGTAATAATATTGTATAGTTGCACCACAACAAAAAAACATGAGGTAACTCTTATCGATTATGAAAATGCAGCCAGACATCTTGGAAAAAATCTAAACCAATATGTTTACAATTCCATTTCGAGAAGCCATTGGAAAAGTGATCAATTGTTTATATATCAGAATTCTATAAAAGGTGGTCAAGAATTTATGCGAGTGGATATTGACACCAAAGAAAAATCTAGAGCTTTTGATCAGGAAAAACTAGCAATTAGTCTTTCTTCCGTTTTAGGTAAAGATATTTCGGCATATAAATTACCCTTTTATAATTTTAAATATGCAAATGATCATAAATCTATAGAATTCAATATTGGAGGAGATCATTACCAATGCAATTTAGAGAATTATTCTATAGAAAAAATTAAGAATACCCAGCAGAGAGCTAAAAGGATCGAATTTGTTTCTCCAAATGGTAAATTAGCAGCCTATATTGATAACTATAATCTTTGGTTAAGAGATTTGCATTCAGGTAAAAAAACTCAATTAACCTTCGATGGAATAAAAGATTATGGTTATGCAACAAACAATGCCGGCTGGGTCAAAAATGATAAGCCAGTATTAAAATGGTCTCCTGACTCAAAAAAAATAGCAACTTTTCAACAAGATGCCCGTGGGGTAGGTGAAATGTATTTAACATCCACTGCGGTTGGACATCCGACATTAGAAGCATGGAAATATGCTTTGCCGGGAGATAAAATTATTTTTCAAATAGAACGAATTGTAATTCATTTAGATCCCAAACCTGAAATTGTTCGATTAAAAATGGACACTGATTTTCAACGATCAACAACAACTGATCATATTGCTAATAGATATGGTGAATTCTTAGATACCGAATGGAGTGATGATAGTAATACTTTAAGTTTTGTTTCTTCCTCAAGAGATCATAAAATTGCTCATTTACAAATTGCAAATATAAAAACTGGTCAAGTTACTTCCATTTTAAAAGAAGAGGTTGAAACCTATTTTGAATCAGGCGTTAGAGCAGAAAATTGGTTCGTTCTAAACGAGAGTAATGAGGTAATTTGGTTTTCAGAAAAAGATAACTGGGGTCATTTATATTTATACGATTTAACTTCAAAAGAGTTAAAAAATCAAATTACGAAGGGAGAATGGGCAGTTCAACAAGTCTTAAACGTTGACAAAGAAAAACGTCAAATAATATTTACTGCCGGCGGCAAAGAAGAAGGAAATCCATATCATAAATATCTTTACAAAGTAGATTTTGATGGTAATAATTTAATCAATTTAACCCCTGAAAAAGGTTACCATTCTATCACTCCCTCAGAAAATTATGAATATTTTGTAGATACTTACTCTTCTACTATAAATCCTCCTATTTCGGTTATTAGAAATTCAAAAGGGGAAAAGATAATGGATTTAGAAACAGCCGATATTTCAGAATTAATAGAAAATGGTTGGGTTGAGCCAATTGAATTTTCAGTCAAAGCTAGAGATAGTGTAACTGATCTATTCGGTTTACTGTATTTACCTAGTCATTATGATGAGTCTAAATCGTACCCTGTTTTAAATTATATATATCCTGGTCCACAATCTGGATCAGTAGGAAATTATTCTTTTAGAGTTGCAAGACGGGATAATCAAGCACTGGCTGAATTAGGTTTCGTTGTTGTTGCAGTAGATGCTATGGGAACACCTGGAAGATCAAAATCATTCCATGATGCCTATTATGGAAATATGGGAGATAATGGGTTACCGGACAATATTACTACTATTAAGCAATTAGCCTTAAAATACAAAGGAATGGATATTTCCAAGGTTGGTATTTGGGGGCACTCTGGTGGTGGATTCGCTTCTACCGGTGCTATACTGCGGTATCCTGAATTTTATGATGTTGCGGTTTCTGGTTCTGGAAATCACGATAACAGAAATTACGAAGCTGATTGGGGAGAAAAATGGCATGGAATGCTAGAAGAAGGTCAATTGGAAGATAAAGGCGATGGTACTTCAAATTACGATAGTCAGGCAAACCAATTATTAGCGGAAAATTTGCAGGGTAAACTATTAATTACGCATGGCAGTATGGATGACAATGTGCCTCCTTCAAATACAATGTTGGTCGTTGAAGCGCTTATTAAAGCCAATAAAGATTTTGATTTTATTATGTTTCCTAACCAAAGGCATGGTTATGGAAATATGACCAATTACATGACTCGACGAAAATGGGATTATTTTGTCAAACATTTAAAAAATGCTGAGCCTCCAAATAATTTTTCTTTTGATTAAAAAATGAAAACTTTAACACTTAATTCACATTTTCTAGCACAACATAATTAAGTCTTCGCCCGTTGTATAACCTTATACCCTTTATAC
>CAZJCZ010000311.1:0-2423 GCA_964544575.1 uncultured Flavobacteriaceae bacterium
TTACCATTAAGGCGACCGTGGTTTTAAATAAGGATTTTGGTGCAGGTTATAAATACGACCTTATTTTGGAAAATGGAACCCTTGTTAAATAGCTTTAATACTATTTGTTAAAGTTTAATCCAACTTCGTTTTTAGCGAAAGCCATACGCATTCTACAAACTATTTTTGCCTTTTTTATTGGTCTATGGGTTTATGTGGCATTCTGCTAAAAGCATACTTGATGCTCACCAATAAATCTTCTTCATTCTGCAGATTAAAGAACTAAGAAGTTCTTTTTTTATCACCAATAAGGTAAACTTCAAATATAATATTTACTTCAACACCTTGAATTTTTTAAGATTATTTGTTCTAGGTCATGTTCTTCGCGTTCTGGAAGCAATAAATAGTAACAATTGTTACATAAAAATATCTGATTTTTTTAAATTTTATTTTAATTACTTGATTTTCAGCTAGTTAAAATGTTAAATATATGATAAAAGTCATGTTTTTTATTTAATGTCAATTGTAATTTTACCTCAGTTTTATACATATAAATATCTAAATATTATGAAAAATTTAAAATTTTTAAGCTTCTTGATGTTACTAGCATCAAGTTTACTATTTATTCAATGTACCAGTGATCTCGAAACTGGACCTCCGGGAAAAGATGGTCAAAATGGTATAGACGGTCTAGACGGTCAAGATGGTCTAGACGGGGTAAGTACCGGCGTAGGCACAAGTACTTCAGAATTATTGGCAAGCAAAGTCTTTACCGGTCCGTTGATTGATGGTGTTATTGATGGCGCTTGGGCCGATGCACAAATACTTATGGCTACTACAGAAGTGCTTGATCCCATGGCAGATGACGGGACACAGATTTTTCGAGGATATGCAGGTCAAACCCAAGAATCTACTTTAAGAGCGCTTTATGACGATGAGTACATTTACTTTTTAGCAGAATGGAAAGATGAAAAAAAGTCCACTACCAGGGATACTTGGTATTTTGATCCAGCAACAAGCCTTTGGGCACAGGAAAGTCGATGGCCATTATTTGATACAGCTGGTAATAAAACAAGGGACGCATTTTACGAAGATAAATTTGCTATACTTTGGGATGTTAATAATAGTACAGTAGGTTGGCCTGCAGCAACTTGTTTTGCCACCTGCCATGAAGGTTTACCTGCAGCAGACGGTGGTGCTCGTCATTATACAGCAGCAGCTGGTGAAACTGTTGACATGTGGCACTGGAAACAAGCAAGAACTAGCTTTTATGGTCAATTTGATGACCAAAGACAAGATGAGACACAACCAAATGGAAGACATAGTGATGAAGGACAGGGGGGTTATACTAACAACGCTCAAACTTTAAATAACGGAACTGCCGATGTTAGTGTACCCTTGTATTTTATTCCAGGTAGGGAATATTATAACTGGATCACTATTGACGAAATCAATTCTGGTGAGGCTAAACTTATAACGGGTGTTGACGCTACAGGTATACTTACTTATGACACTGGTACTATTGATCCTACCGATCCTCTCAGCGGCTATCACCGTGATGGTGCAACTTCAGGTAAATTTGGTATGCCAAGTGTTTGGGTACGACCTTCAAATGGTAGTAGAGGAGATATTACTGCTATAGGCGTATATACTGGTTCTAGTTGGATACTTGAATTTAAACGCAAACTTTCAACTGGGGATATTACAGGAGCAGATGTTGATTTTTCTTCACTTGAAGATTATCCTTTTGGAATCGCAACATTTAACAATGCAGCCATAGCACATGGTACGAAAGCATCTTTGACCTTAAAATTTGAAGAATAACATTTAGATAGAACAGGCAATGACTGAAATTTAACTTTCAAATTCAAAATTTGATTTTGGTCATTGCCTTTTTTCACCTTTTAAATTTACAATTATGAAAAAAATATTAATATTAATAAGCAAAGCAACTGTGCTGATTCTTTTGCTTTCTTTATCTAGTTGTTATTACGACGAGGAGGTAGTTATACCAGAGGTAGAGCCTGACCCTGGTGTAGTTGTTTCCTTTGCGACTGAGATTCAGCCTATTTTTACCAGGGAATGTGCTTTCTGTCATCCAGTTGCTGGACCACCAGATCTAACAGAAGGTAATTCATATGAGGATATAATTAATGTTGATATAGTTCCTTTTGATTTAGATGCCAGTGTATTATATCAAACCCTTATTACTACTGACCCTAACGAGCTTATGCCACCAGGTGGAGCTTTATCAAATGAAGATATAAATTTGGTCAAAAGCTGGATTGAGCAAGGAGCTTTAGATAATTAACCTTCAACAAAATAGACATGAAAAATTATATAATATTACTTTTTGCTTTTTTAATGCTTCCCTTATTGGTCGTTTCACAAGAAATGAAAAAAGATACGGTTCAAGATAAACCAGAACGTCCTGCATTTGAAAG
>CAZJCZ010000312.1:0-2408 GCA_964544575.1 uncultured Flavobacteriaceae bacterium
TAAAGCTATCTACCCAATCATTTTGAGGATTCACTAATACCGCTAAACCATCATAAGCTACTTCTAATTCTAAATAGTTGATATTATTTTCTTCGCAAGCAGCTTTTTCCTTATCTTTAATAGGACGAGAAGCATTTGAAAGATTAGTTTCGCCTCTTGAGAATTTTTTAAATCCTCCACCTGTTCCTGAAACGCCAATGGTTACTTTTACTTTTGGTTGTACAGCTCTAAATTCTTCGGCTACAGCCTCTGTAATTGGGAAAACAGTACTGGACCCATCTACTTTAATGGTTCCTGATAAGGCCGTTATTTTGTTGTTACTGTCTTCAGTTTTTTCTTTTTTTTCTCCACATGATACCGCTAAGAGCGTTACGAACATAATAATAATAAGTTTCTTCATTTGTTTTTCATTTGTTTTTGCAATGCAAATAAACACTTCTAATATTAAGAGAAGGTTAACAAATAATGAAGAAATTGATATGAATAAGGTGGTGATTGTGTTAACTAGCATGGAGATTGAATGGAGCGAGTAATCATAGGAGAGAAGCAAAACCGAAGAATGAGGTTCACGAACACCTATTTCAACAATAGACAATGTGAGTGAGTAAATGCCTGCCTGCCTGCCGCAGGCAGGTGTGTGGAATGACTTAAAAAAGAGATTTACTATCAGGTATATATAATTATTTGAAAATAGTTATATTCAACTTCTCGAATTAAACATATAATGAAATACAGAAACAAACGAAGATTGCAAGTAATTAAGGGCTATATCATAGGGTGGGTGCTTGCATTCATCTTTTTGTCCATTATTAGAGGTTCGGGTACTATAGAGAGGGGTTCTGTGCAATTTGAGCTTTGGCAGAGCATACTCGTTTCTGTTATTTTTGGTTTTTTTTTCGGTAGCATTTCGGGATATGCACAAGTACTGACCGAAGAGCGTATTTATAAGCGAATTTCTCTTCAAAAACTGTTGAGCCTCAGGCTTTTATATGCCATCCTTTTTTTAACAGCACTTATATTGATATCTTACGCTATGGTAACCTTGATTTTCAAGGCAAAGATAGGTTTGATAGATTTTATTTTTGAACCAGGCAGTTTTGCCATCTACTTATACATTCTGTCGGTCGATATTTTTATGGTTATTTTAAGACAGGTAAACTTGCTCCTCGGGGGCAATAATCTTAGTAAACTATTAAGGGGGAAATTCTATACACCCAGGGAAGAAGACCGAATCTTTATGTTTCTTGATTTACAATCTTCAACACAACTTGCTGAAAAATTAGGCCATATTAAATATAGCATGATGATTCAAGACTGCTTCAATGACTTGGGTGTTGTTGTTGAGAATGAAGCAGAAATCTACCAGTACGTAGGTGATGAAGTGATCTTGACATGGAAACTACAAGATGGACTAAGAAACCAGAATTGTATCAACGCTTATTTCAATTTCAAACAACAATTAGTCAAAAAACAGGAATATTACCTCCGAAACTACAATTGTAAGCCATTTTTTAAAGCTGGACTTAATGCGGGAATTGTTACGGTAACTGAGGTTGGTAAATACAAAAAAGAAATTGCTTATCATGGTGATACAATTAATACAGCTGCTAGAATTCAAGGTAAATGCAATGACTTAAAGCAAGAACTACTGATATCTGAGAACTTAAAAAACAAGTTGGGAAATAACGGGTTTGCATTTGATAGACTTAGTAGCATAACTCTTAAAGGTAAAGAGAAAGGTGTGCTTATTTTTGCAGTTTTTAAGAATTTGTAAATTAGAATATTTTTACTATTTGTGATAACTTACCACAATTTTACATAATGACTGATTATAAATCAGTTTTGAGTTATAATTATTCTTATGTTAAACTAAAATTAGTATGTATTTTATCAATATATGAATTGACAGCATTTATAAATAATTTTCCAACAAAAAGGAGAGCAATATGCTCTCCTCAACTAAAATTACAAACAGATACAATTAAAAATGAATATCAAATTGTAACCTGTACATTAATTCATTATTGCTACCATCTATAGATAAATAACTAATATCTGATTGTACTTTTAATTTATGGCCAACTATAAATTTAGATACACCCAGCGTATATTGATCTTCGGGGTTCTTTCCGGTAATCATTTTATCAAGGTCTATATTGGTATAACGGCCTGATACTTCCCAATTGTTTTTAAACAAGTAGCCTGTTTGTAAGTTGAATCCATTTCCAACTTGTACTTCGTCTCCTGTTAATGTTCCGTCAGCGTTTTTAGCAAATGGGTCATCCGCATCTCTGTCTGCATATTCTGCCATAAATGAAAAGCCTTTATATTTAAACATGGCATCTATGAAAAGTGTGTTGATATTGGTTTCATAAAAACCATCATCTGTAACCATATATGACCCCTGG
>CAZJCZ010000313.1:0-2392 GCA_964544575.1 uncultured Flavobacteriaceae bacterium
GTTGCCGGTGCATACTGGCGTGGTGATGAAAAAAATAAACAGTTAACTCGTGTATATGGTATTTCATTTCCGAAACTAAAAGAACTTACAGCTTATTTAGAACTTATAGAAGAAGCCAAAAAAAGAGATCACAGAAAGTTAGGTAAGGAACTTGAATTATTCACTTTTTCTCAAAAGGTAGGTCAAGGATTACCTTTATGGTTGCCTAAAGGAGCTGCGCTACGCGATAGACTCGAACAGTTTTTAAAGAAGGTGCAAAAAAAGGCTGGTTATGAAATGGTGATGACACCGCATATTGGTCAAAAAGAATTATATGTTACCTCGGGACACTATGCCAAATATGGTGAAGATAGTTTTCAACCAATTCATACACCAAAAGATGAAGAAGAGTTTTTATTAAAACCTATGAATTGCCCTCATCATTGTGAAATTTATAATAATAAACCTTATTCATATAAAGATTTACCTAAGCGGTTTGCTGAATTTGGTACCGTGTATAGATATGAACAAAGTGGTGAGCTACACGGTTTAACCAGAGTTAGAGGTTTTACACAAGATGATGCCCATATTTTTTGCACGCCTGATCAATTAGATCAAGAATTTAAAGATGTAATAGATCTGTCACTTTATGTGTTGCATTCATTAGGTTTTGATGATTATACAGCGCAAGTTTCTTTAAGAGATCCAGAAAATCCTGATAAATATATTGGTGATACTGAAAATTGGGATAAGGCAGAACAAGCTATTATTAATGCAGCAAATGACAAAGGGCTTCCGTATGTGATCGAAATTGGCGAAGCTGCTTTTTATGGGCCTAAATTAGACTTTATGGTTAAAGATGCTTTGGGAAGAAGCTGGCAATTAGGTACCATACAGGTCGATTATAATTTACCTGAACGTTTTGATCTAACTTATAAAGGATCTGACAATCAAATGCATCGGCCAGTAATGATTCATAGAGCACCTTTTGGGTCAATGGAGCGTTTTATTGCGCTATTATTAGAGCATACTGGTGGTAATTTCCCACTTTGGTTGACCCCAGAGCAAGCTATTTTACTACCTATTAGCGAGAAATATGAAAATTATACTAAAAAAGTTTTAAATGTGCTGGAAAATTACGAAATTCGCGCCCTCGTTGACGATAGGAATGAAAAAACCGGAAAAAAGATACGTGACGCTGAAGTAGCAAAGATTCCGTACATGATCATCATTGGTGAGCAAGAAGAAAATGAAGAAGTCATTTCTGTAAGAAAACACGGCGGTGAAGATTTAGGGAAAATGACAGTTAAGGCTTTTGAAGCTTTATTAACAAAAGAAATAGAAAATACGTTACAACCATTTTAATTTAATCACACTATCTTAAGATAGTACAAAATTTAAAGTCATAGCAATAAGAAGAAGAGGAGGCCGAAAGCCTTGGAGAATCATAAAAGAGGATGCACATCGAATTAATGATAAAATTCGAGCACTTGAAGTTCGTCTGGTTGGAGACAATGTCAAAATTGACGTTTACCCTTTAGCAAAGGCAAAAGAACTTGCGGCAGAATTAGAGTTAGATCTAGTTGAGATATCTCCGAATGCAACACCTCCTGTTTGTAAAATAATTGACTATAAAAAGTTTCTTTACGAACAAAAGAAACGTGAAAAAGAATTAAAATCTAAAGCAACAAAAGTTGTAATAAAAGAAATTCGTTTTGGTCCGAATACAGACGATCATGACTATGAATTTAAAAAGAAACATGCTATTAAGTTTTTAAGTGATGGAGCTAAATTAAAAGCGTATGTTTTCTTTAAAGGTCGTTCAATTATCTATAAGGACAAAGGTGAAATTTTATTATTAAGGTTAGCCCAAGAACTTGAAGATTACGGTAAGCTTGAGCAAATGCCAAGGTTAGAAGGTAAAAGGATGACTATGTTTATAGCACCAAAAAAGAAATAATAAGCAAGTTAAAAATAGGAATACGATGCCTAAAATGAAAACAAAATCTAGTGCCAAAAAGCGATTTAAGCTAACAGGTACTGGTAAAATTAAAAGAAAACATGCTTTCAAAAGTCATATTTTGACTAAAAAGTCAAAAAAGAGAAAGCTTAAATTAACGCATAGTGGATTAGTTCATAAAGCTGATGAAATGAATGTGTTAAAAATGTTAAAATTAAAATAAACCAAGGTGTTTATTAGGTAAAAAATTATTAACCATGTGTTAGAGCTATAAAAATGATTGAAACACATCTGCCTAACTCAAAAAAATAGAAAATTATGCCAAGATCGGTAAATTCAGTAGCCAAAAGGGCTCGCAGAAAAAAAATATTAAAACAAGCCAAAGGTTATTTTGGCAGACGTAAAAACGTTTATACAGTAGCCAAAAATGCGGTAGAAAAAGCAATGTCTTAT
>CAZJCZ010000314.1:0-2369 GCA_964544575.1 uncultured Flavobacteriaceae bacterium
TCACTGACTCATTCACCTTGTGAGGATAGGTTGTTTTGCGATTCTGAAATCTAAGAATCGTATCTTTTACGATCACACCTTCATCAATATTTATGGCGTTTTTAATGGTCTCATTTTGCTTCCAGCTTTCCCGGCCAGTTATCACAGCAGGAAGGTATACCATCAATGCAGCCGAAATGGACCTTGAAGCACTTTCCCATAAATAACTAGGCGTATGATCAACAGCATAGTAATCAATCTTATCAACTGCTATGATCGGGTTTTTAAAAGTAGTAGGCTTGGCAAAATAAAACCCCATGCCTTCATCACAACTCACATCTATAATTAATGTACCAGGCCTGAGCATGGTTTTTTCATTTTCGTTTACGTAGTTGATAGGATTATCTGTATCCTGATAGGTCCCATTAATTATGATTTCAGATTCATTGATCAAATCTAATAATGGTCGTTCTGACTTGTCATGTTCCACTATTATCAGTCTTGGTTCGTCACCCTCTCCTTTTCTAATTCGAGAATAATGCACGTCCAGAACTTCTTCTCTTACCTCATGATCTGGTCTTTGAATACAAATGGTGATGTCTCTAAAACCATGGGCTTTCAATGCGTAGATGGCTCCTCTGCTGACTGCACCAAAACTAAATATGATGACCTTTCTTTGATTTCCATAATGACCATCAATTCCTTTTAGCTGGAGTGCATGTATGACCGCACAATAACCAGCCATTTCATTGTTTTTATAAAAAGTATGCCTAGCAATATGCCCATCAGGATGCCACACATACATATCTTCAAATGCAATCAAAGTCAATTTTTTATCAATAGCCGTTTGTGTAATCTGCATTTGCTGGGCACAGTGCGGATATCCCCACAAAATACCACCTTCTTTCAGCTCTTCCAAATCAGACAAAACTGGTTTGGCAATAATGACAGACCCAATATCGGATAATATTTCACTTCGTGTAGCGATTCCTCCGGTGAGGTCGCTGATTTCTTTATCATCTATATTGAAAGGAGCACCATACCCTTTCTCAAAAATGAGCTGTCGACGAATATATTCTGGAAGTCTTTTTAAATGTTCAGGATGGATTGGGACACGCCTTTCGTCTTCCTTTTTAGAAGTTCCAATAACTCCCATTTTTAATAAGTTCATATGATTATATTTTGAGTTGAAACGGATCGCAGATTAATGAAATATGCAAAGCGTTAGGTTAAAATTTCTATTAGAAGGTTACATTCTAATAATCAGGCATTACGTTGACCACTAGAGTTTCATCAATCAAATAAGTGCTTATAAAAAGAAAGCCTCAGCAATTCGCAATACAGTTGTGCGAAGGGAAGATAATTAGAATCAACGAATCAATAATTTAATGTTAAAGATACAGAATTTAGTGCAGACTTTGGGTGCTATCAAGGTAGTTCTAAACCAAGCAATAATAATATAAAATAGAAGATGCAGGTAATATCCTATATAGTGCATACTTCTAATTTGTCACTTGAATTTAACGTGCAAATCCAATACATCAGCAAATATTAAGAAAAGACCATAGACTCGTGATATATCTAGAACGAAAAGCATACCTCAAAAATCAGAGCAACCCTTTCTCCTCCAGTGATCCTTTAATTCGTTGATGATCTTTCCAAAACTTAGTTTCTATCTCTTGTAAGAGCTGCTGGAATTCCGGGTTATCTTTGATAGGATCTATCTGAGGATCTATTTTTAAGAATAGAAGGGCCCAATACATGTAATTGTCCTGCTGGGCAAATAATTTCATCTCTTCCAGCGCCTTTTCGGTGTCACCCTTATAGGCATAATACACGGACAAACTTAAATTTTTATAGATAGATTTATCATTATTCGCATAGTTCAAATAAGATTCAAAATACCTGTCAGATTCAGCTTTCAACCCTACGTTTTCAAAAACAATCGCAATTTTTGCATCTTCTGAAGGGTATATATCCAGTTGCTGAGATTCTTTAATGTCCGTAAATTTTTTGTAATAATTATAGGCATTTTGATAATCGCGTTCATAATAATATATTTTTGCAACTTCTTGTAGTACGTCTAAACGCGTAGTGTCTTTAGCAAGGGTGGCAACCAACAAGTCTCTGGTCTGTGCGAGGTCCTCATTTTTGGCATATAATACATAGGCCCTTACATATTCTGAATATATATTTTCTGGGTTATAGGCCAATGACTTGTTAAGATGCTTTTCTGCTTCTTCAACAAAACCAGATTGTATAAAGGCATTGCTTAAATGCAAATAAATATAACTTGCCGTAATTGAATCATTCGAAGCGATATCCAACTGTACCCCTTTTAATGCATATTCCAGATATTTTTCGGTATCCGGCATATAGCTCGTATAAAA
>CAZJCZ010000315.1:0-2369 GCA_964544575.1 uncultured Flavobacteriaceae bacterium
ACTTTAGAGTGTACATCCTCGAAGGATTCTTCAATGATAAATTCTCCTTTTTCAATACTCTGTAATATCGCTTTTAGTTCCTTGTTGAGATCTTTTATTTCCTGATCGGTCAATAATTTTATTTTGTATAGCATGTTAGCATGCGCAATAGATCCTATCACATCATATTTAGCCAACAGCAAGTCTAATTCTCTATCATTTCCAACAGTGAACATATCTATTTTTTTATTAGTACTTAAGCCTTTATCCCAAAGTTTCATTTGTTGTTTTTTTTATAATATTTTACTTAACAAATCTATATAGATCTGTATTCCTTCTTCAATCTCATGAACATAAATAAATTCATCAGCAGTATGTGATCTTAATGAATCTCCTGGCCCCAATTTTAAGGACGGACAACTTAACACAGCCTGATCAGATAATGTAGGTGATCCATAAACATCTCTACCCAAAGAAACACCCGCTTTTACAATAGAATGTTCTGCCGAAATGGATGATGAATTTAATCGTAAAGAGCGTGGTTTTACCTCCACATCCATATGTTCGTTTATAATATCTAAGACCTCCTGGTTACTATATTTATCCGTTACCCGAACATCCACAACAAAATGACAATCAGCAGGTATCACATTATGTTGAGAACCTGCATTTATTTGGGTAACCGTCATTTTAACTTTTCCTAAAGTTTCTGATTCTTTGGGGAATTGAAAGGTCTTAATCCATTTCATAGCCTTCATCGCTTTATAAATTGCATTGTCTCCCAAGCCATGTGCGGCATGTCCCGCTTTTCCATGAGCATAACAGTCTAAGACCAATAATCCTTTTTCGGCAATAGCTAACTGCATTAAGGTAGGTTCCCCAACAATGGCAAAATCTATTTTTGGTAGTAACGGCAAAACACTGTTAAGTCCGTTTTGCCCTGAACTCTCTTCTTCAGCAGAGGCTACGATAATCAAATTGTACTTTAAACTATCATCATTGTAATAGTTGGTGAAAAGTGACAATAAGGAAACAAGGCATCCACCCGCATCATTACTCCCTAAACCATATAACTTATCTTCAATTATTTCAGGTTTAAAAGGATCTCTTGTGTAACCATTATTTGGTTTTACTGTATCATGATGAGAATTCAACAGAATAGTTGGCTTTGAATCATCAAAAAATTTGTTTTTTGCCCAAACATTGTGATTACGGCTATCAAACTTAATGTCATGCGTAGAAAACCATTGCATGATCAAAAGCGCTGTTTCATCCTCTTCAGATGAAAATGACTGTTTAGAAATTAATTTTTGCAATAACACTATTGCATCTTCAGTTAGTTGTTTGATCATAATGTTAAAGTTGTACTCAGTTGATCTTTATTTGCAATTATTGAAGGATTTCCTATAATAATTTTTGATACTCCATGTTGCAACGCAAAAAAACAATTCTCTAATTTTGGCAACATTCCCTCCGAAATAATATGATCTTTTTTTAATTCTTCATATTTTTTTAAATCAATATTTTCAATTACTGAATTACCATCGTTAACATCTTTTAACACGCCATCTTTTTCAAAACAATAGATTAAAATTGTTTGATAGTCTTTAGATAATTTTGAAGCAATTTCAGAAGCAATTGTATCGGCATTGGTATTTAATAATTGCCCTTTTTTGTCATGGGTAATTGCACAAAACACCGGTGTTATTTTATTTTCTAACAATAGTTTAATCGTGCTGTGATTTACGGTGTCAATATCTCCTGCAAAACCATAATCAATATCTTTAACGATCCGTTTATGAGCTTCAATAGTATTACCATCTGCTCCAGATAATCCCATAGCATTACAATTATTCTTTTGTAATTGGGCAACTATATTTTTATTGATCAATCCGGCATAAACCATTGTGACCACCTCTAAATTATGATGATCAGTAATTCGTCTACCGTTCATCATTTTAGGAGCCAGCCCTAATTTATTTGACAATTCAGTAGCCTTTTTTCCACCACCATGCACAAGAATTTTATCTCCATCCAATAGTGCGAAATTCGCTAAAAACGATGTCAGCTGATGACTATCATTAATCACATTTCCTCCAATTTTTACAATATGTACTATTGATTTATTAATCATCTTATATCTCTTAAAACAATAGGTAATTTATTTATTTTAATTCGTTTAAAGACTCCACCAAAGCTTCAATAAAAGTATCAACATGCTCTTTTTGAATGGTCAGAGGGGGTAAAATTCGCAATAATTTCTTGTTATTTGCTCCTCCCGTAAAAATATGTTTTTCATAGATTAGTTTTTTTCTTAATTCAGCTACCTCAAAACCAAATTCAAGTCCTAACATCAATCCTCTTCCTTTAATGCTTTTAACTTGAGGTAT
>CAZJCZ010000316.1:0-2359 GCA_964544575.1 uncultured Flavobacteriaceae bacterium
TAAAAAAAAACTATTTTAGAGAAAATTTAAATATTTGAAAAAATTAGAGCGTAGTTTAAGTTTAACCTCTGTTATTGCTATAAGTATTGGAGGAATGCTAGGTAGCGGCATTTTTGTATTACCAGGGATAGCTGCTGCAAAAACGGGCTCATCAGTTTGGTTAGCTTACCTGTTGGCAGCCATTTTTATTTTGCCGGCAGCCTTGTCAAAATCTGAATTAGCAACAGCTATGCCTTCTTCCGGAGGTACCTATGTTTATATTGAAAGAACTTTTGGTCCAATTTTAGGAACAATATCTGGTATAGGTTTGTGGCTTTCTTTGTTATTGAAAAGTTCCTTTGCATTAGTCGGTTTTGGAGCTTATCTAACAGTCTTAATAGACATAGATTTTGGCTATACTAAATATATAGCCATATTTTTTCTAGCATTAATTATGATGCTGAACATTTATGGAGTTAAAAATGTTGGAAAGGTGCAAATAGTAATCGTGGGGTTTAGTTTATTAGGATTAATAGCACTCTTAATTTTTGGCTTACCAAATGTAAAACCTGATCTTCTTGAACCTGCTTTTATAAAAGGTAATATAGGGCTTATTTCGACAGTAGCTTTTGTTTATATTTCTTACGCAGGGGTTACGAAAGTTGCTGCTATAGCAGGAGAGATAAAAAATCCGAGTAAAAATTTACCATCAGCAATGATACTTTCGTTGTTAATAATGGCGATTTTATATGTTTCCATAGCATTTACTTTGGTGGGGAATATCCCTTTGAATGAATTAGGAACGGATATTAAACCTATTTATTCATTGGCCTTTAAAATTGGGGGTAAATATGCCGGTTATGCAGCTGCTATATTGGGAGTTGTAACTTTGGTTTCAATGGCAAATTCTGGAGTTCTTGCTTCTTCAAGGTTTCCTTTTGCCATGGCTAGAGACAAATTATTCCCTGAATTTATGGGTAAATTGCACCCGGAAAAACTTACACCTGTTATACCTATAGTAATGACCTGTATTGTTATGGCGCTAACTATTCTTTTTTTGGATGTTGAAAAAATAGCGAAGTTAGCGAGCGCTTTTATGGTGACTTCATTTATTCTAGTGAATACTTGCGTTATTATTTTACGTGAAACAGCCGTGCAATGGTATGTCCCAAAATACAAATCACCACTTTATCCTTTTGTTCAGTTATTTGGTATTATAAGTGGGGCAGTGTTGCTTGTTTTGCTTGGTTTGTTGCCGTTTTTATCTGTTGTTGCAACCTTTATTTTAGGAACTATAATCTATTTTATTTATGGAACAAAATCTGCTAGAACCGGTGTATTGAAACAATATGGACATAGACCGGCGTCGTATTTATTATATAATCGAAAAAATAAAAATAGAAAATTTAAAATTGATATAAAAAATGATAATAACGGCATACTTAAAGAGAATTTAATTTCAGAAGCAGGTGTTGTTGTACCGTTATTGGGAAATGAAAATTCACCTGAAATGTTGGCAGAAATAGGTGCAGCCATCAACAAAAAAACCAAATTACTTACGGTAAACCTCACAGAGGTTCCTAATCAAACATTTTTGGATGCTTTAATGGAGGAAAGCTCAAAAATAACCTCCCTCAGAAGAAGAATTTCTGCACTTGCTCAATCAAAAAATCTTGATATTGAATTTGAAGCGGTAGTTACACATAATCTTTCAGAAACAATTTATGAGTTAAGTGATCAGGCACATTGTGATTGGTTGGTTGTTGGTTGGAAAGGCAAGGCATATAATGGAATCTTGGTAAGTAATCCAATTGGTTGGTTGATGACACATATAAACTCTGATTTTGCTTTGTTTAAAGACAATGGCGTAAGATATATTAGCAAAGTTTTACTAGCGTTGAGGCCGGGAAGAAAAGATAAGAATTTTGTGGCAATTGCTGATAGGGTATGTCAATTTTATAATGCTTCTTTAACATTATTACATATTGTTCCTGAAGATTTTCCACCTGAGTCAATACAAGAAATGGAAGACTTGTCAAATCAAATTTTAAATAAAGCGATATCAAAAACCGAAGTAATAATTTATAAAGCCAATAACTCAATAGAAGCTATTTCAAAAATATCGGCAGATTATGATTTATTAATACTAGGTACACCAGAATTAGATAATTGGTTAAATGTGCTTTTTGGGACAGGTAAAGATAAATTTGCTGATAGTTCTGCTTGTTCTGTGTTAAGATTAACCATGAAGGAGTGAATGATCTAAAACCCTTAATTTATAGGTCAAGTTTAAATGCCTTCTTCAATTTAGCAAGAGCTTCATTCTTTTCTAATAATTTGTTGTATTTCTCTTGTGGTGTATAAGCAAACTTTTTTTCAC
>CAZJCZ010000317.1:0-2358 GCA_964544575.1 uncultured Flavobacteriaceae bacterium
TGACTTTTTTGCTTTAGCTCCAAGTTTTTTGATCTTTTCGACACTGGTAATTAAATTACCTCGACCATCAACAAGCTTATTCATAGCACCTCTATATTCAACTTTTGCCTCATCCATTTTTTTACCAACTCTCGTAAGATCATTCACAAAGCCTTCAAATTTATCGTATAGGGCACCAGCTTGACGAGCTATTTCAATGGCATTACGTTGTTGTTTTTCATTTTGCCACATGCTGTCTATTGTTCTTAGGGTTGCTAAAAGGGTAGAAGGTGTAACAATGACAATATTCTTTTCAAATGCCTTATTATATAGCTGATCATCTGAGTTGATGGCAACTGCGAAGGCAGGTTCTACAGGAACGAAAAGCAATACAAAATCAGGAGATTCGATCTCATAAATATCTTCATATTTCTTTTCGCTTAATTGCGTAACATGTCTGTTAAGAGATGTGATGTGCTCTTTTAAGAATTGTACCTTCTCATCTTCATTTTCACTATTTACATATTGCTCATACGCCGTTAAAGATACTTTAGAATCTACGATCATCTTTTTATTATCCGGTAAATTGATAATAACATCAGGCCTTAATCTTGTTTTATTTTCTTCATCTGTATTAAAACTTTTTTCTAATACATATTCTCTATCCTTCTCTAATCCGGACTTTTCCAACACACGCTCTAATATCAATTCACCCCAATTCCCTTGGGTTTTGCTGTCGCCCTTTAAAGCCTTGGTAAGATTAACCGCTTCCTTGCTCATTTGTTCATTAAGTTCCTTTAAACCAATTATTTGTTGGCGTAGGGCGGCGTGGTAATCAATACTTTCTTTATGTGTTTTATCAACCTTATCTTCGAATAATTTGATCTTATCTTGAAGCGGAGTTAATATTTGCTTTATATTTTCTTTATTTTGTTCAGTGAATTTAGTAGATTTTTCATCCAAGATCTTATTTGCAAGGTTTTCAAATTCTTTAGTGAATTTCTCCTGTATATTCTCTAGTTCTTCTTTTTGAACACTTAATTTTTCACTTAAGTTTTTAATATCAGCATCCTGTTGGATATTTACACGAATAATATTTTCTTTTTCGCTTTGAATTTGTTTTTGTTCTAACTGAAGGTCTACTATGGTCTTTTCAGCTGATATTTTTGTTTCATTTAATACAGCATTGCGTTCCTGGAGGCTGGTTTTATCTTTTTCAAAAGAAACTCTAGATAAAAGTTTACCAATAAAACCACCCATCAATAAGGAAACAATAAAGATGACTATAAAAATGAAATACTGTTCCATTAATTAATTGAAATTTATAATTTGATATCCTGCTGTTTGATACCATACTAGAGCCGTCATAGCTGATAATGCCATTTTCACATTGGATGACTTATCTTTTGCATCATATCCTTTACCCGCATAAGATTGTCCACAAACAAACACTTCAACACCGTTTTCTTTAAGCCCTTTAATTAATTCGGTGTTGGGATTTTTAATTTTAAATTCTTTTTTATAAGCTTCATCACTAAGGACATTCTTTGATGCAACGCCATGAATAATTACTGCAATCTTTAAATTTTCTCTTGGAATACCATATTGGGTGTGTATTTGTAAATAACGCGCCACTGTTTTCAACATAGGATTATCCATGTCAATGCTTGGACTGTCCGTATAAACGTCAAAAATAGCTTTATACTCTTTATCCTTTTCAAATTCAAGGTCAGGATTTTCTACGCGATATACACTTCCCGAGTTTTCAATGATCAGGCCTGTTTGTTGGGCGTATCCCACACTTAAGCATAAGAGAAATAGTAAATTAATAGTTCTTTTCATAACATTTTTTTTCAAGCAATAATATTACAAAATTCTGGGGAAGTATAGATAATAATTTGTCCTTTTGTTATTAAAACTGTATCATTGAACTATGAAGATTTTGTCAAGGCTTATATTATTGCATATTATGGGTTGGAAAGTAATTAATGATTTTCCTGATTTAAAGAAATATGTTATCATAGCTGCACCACATACAAGTTGGCAAGATTTTCCAATTGCCATCATGGCAAAATTCGCTGTTTCGCTGAAGGCCAATTATATTGGTAAAGCCTCTTTATTTAATGGTCCTTTTGGCTTTATTTTTAGAGGATTGGGAGGAGCTCCCATCGATAGAGCAAAAAGTGATAATAAAGTACAGGCTATTGTTGATGTTTTTAATGCTAAAGAGCAATTTATTTTAGCTATGTCACCTGAAGGTACGCGACAAAAAGTAACGAAATGGAAAACAGGGTTTTATTATATTGCCAAGGGAGCAAATGTGCCCATAGTTATGATTACACTTGATTTTCAACATAAACAACTAAAAGTTTCTGAACC
>CAZJCZ010000318.1:0-2350 GCA_964544575.1 uncultured Flavobacteriaceae bacterium
TTAGCTGAACTATTTTTCAGTAAAAGTTGTTCTTCTGCTATTTTATAATCCTTTCGTAAAAAAGGTTCTTCTTGTTTTAAATGATAACCAATATTTACAAAAACTTCTTTGTTAGCCAATTCAAGCGAATTGATTGGCAGTTTATAATTTTTCTTTTGTTGCGGGTTTACATCTAAGTCAGTTATATGCCCTTCATCGGCTATTTTACCATTTAATAGTAATTGCCATTTTAAGGTCACATTGCTTAAATCTATAAAAAAGTTTTCATTATATATTTCTATCGTCGTCAACTCTTTGTCGGCCCAGGTAGTATGAATATTCTGGTACACTTTTTTAACTTCAAAGGCATGAGGATTTGGTTTCCGCTCGGGTGAAAACACGCCATTATTTAAGAAGTTGTTATCACTAGGAACGTCTTTCGGTCCAAAATCGCCACCATAAGCAAAAATTATTGTTCCATCTTCTTTCGTTTTATAAATTGACTGGTCGAGCATATCCCAGATAAAGCCACCCTGAAAATTATCATGTTTTCTTATAAGATCCCAATATTCCTTAAAGTTTCCTAACGAATTCCCCATTGCATGGGCGTATTCGCACTGAATGAATGGGCGATCTGGGTTTGGGTTTTCCTTAATATATTCCTCCATTCCATCAGGTGGGCTATACATAGGACTTATGATATCAGAATTCCAATCGAATTTCATTCCCTTGCCGGTCCATGCCGCCGCCGTTGCTCTTTCATATTGTATGGGTCTAGATGGGTCACGATCTTTTATCCATAAATAACCTCTGTAAAAATTATACCCATTTCCAGCTTCATTACCCATACTCCAAATAATAATTGAAGGATGGTTTTTGTCTCTTTCAACCATACGTTGCATACGCTGCAAATGTGCTTTTTCCCATGAAGGTTTGTTGCCTAAGGTTTTGGTAATTCTATATCCTATACCATGTGATTCTATGTTCGCTTCACCCACTACGTAAATACCATATTTGTCGCATAAATCATAGAAATAATCATCGTTAGGGTAGTGGGATGTCCTAACCGCGTTGATATTAAATTCTTTCAACACTTTAATATCCTGTTCCATTCTTTCTTTAGAAATAGTTTGCCCTGTTGTAGGATCAGTCTCATGACGGTTAACTCCTTTTATGTAAACTGGCTGCCCGTTAACCAACAGCTGTCCTCCTTTAATTTCTATTTTTCTGAAACCTACTTTTTGAGGAATTGTCTCTACTGTTTCACCTTTTTTATCTTTTAAAATAAAGTTTACTGTATACAGGTTGGGTGTTTCTGCAGACCATTTTTTTGGATTTTTTACAGAAAATTCCACCATTGGATCATTGACTAATTCATTTATCATTAATTCTTTGCTGGCAATAATAATTGAGTCGTCTTTGAGAAGAATTTCAAGCCTGTATTTATTATTTTTTGTTGGACTTGAAAAAGAAGTTAAAATTTTAAGAGTTCCATCAGAATATGAATCATCCAACTCTGTAATTAGTTCAAAATCTCTTAGATGTACTTTATTCCTTGAATATAGGTATGAATCTCTGGTGATACCACTCATTCTCCAAAAATCCTGACATTCTAAATATGATCCATCACTCCATCTCATTACTTTCATGGTGATATTATTCTTACCCTCTTTTATGAAGTTTGAGATATTAAATTCCTGTGGTAATTTACCATCCTCACCATATCCTATATATTCTCCGTTAACCCAAACTTTCAGGTTTGATTTCGCAGTACCTACATGTAGAAAAATATCTTTTTGTAACCATTTTTTATTTATGACAATTTCTTTCCTATAAACGCCCGTGGGATTATATTTTGTAGGAACAAGTGGAGGATTTATTTCTATTAAATTTTTAAACTCATAAGGCTGATTCACATAAATGGGGTAACCATAACCATTTATTTCCCAATTTGCCGGAATTGTAAAATCATCCCATGTTGAATCATTGAATGAGGTTTTATAAAAGTATTCAGGTAGATCCGCCGGTTTTTCTACCCATTTAAATTTCCACGATCCATTCAGATCTATATAATTATTAGATAAGCGCCAATCATTCTTTAAGGCTAATTCTTCATTTTCAAATACGAAATATGAGGCATGCATTGGTTCACGGTTCTCCTCATTAATTCTTTCGTCTAACCAAAAAGGGGTAATTTCTTGTCCAACCAATGATTTTGCCATGGTTATAACTAAAAGGGTAAATAGAATATATTTTTTCATGGTTGTTTTTTTATAATTTATTCAGTTTTCGCTCCAGTTTAATTGCGAATAGAATTTTTTCAAATACTTTTTTACTACCGCAATATCTTTTTTTTCTGTTAGATCAGGCA
>CAZJCZ010000319.1:0-2346 GCA_964544575.1 uncultured Flavobacteriaceae bacterium
TACGTTCAGTGATCTTTTGATTGATCTCTTTTCGTAAGTCATCCTGATCACGTGATAATCCTATGTCTTTTAGTATTACATAACCATAAAGGGCATTTCCTTTAATCTCATGAGGGAAGCCTACTATCGCAGATTCCGCAACGGCCTGGTGTTCGTTAATTGCATCTTCTATAGGTGCAGATCCAAGATTATGACCAGATACAATAATTACGTCATCAACTCTACCGGTGATACGGTAATAACCAACTTCATCGCGCAAAGCTCCGTCACCGGAAAAATAATGATCTTTATACGTTGAGAAATAAGTTTCTTTATATCGTTTATGGTTTCCCCATATAGTTCTTGCAATGGCAGGCCATGGAAACTTAAATGCCAAACGACCGCTTATTTGATTATCTTTGATTTCATTCCCTTCTTCATCCATTAAAACGGGTTGTACTCCTGGTAATGGTAATGTGGCATATGTAGGTTTAGTTGGCGTAGAAAATGGAATCGGCGAGATCATAATACCTCCAGTTTCCGTTTGCCACCAGGTATCTGAAATCGGACTATTTTTCTGTCCAATGTTATCGTTATACCAGTGCCATGCTTCTTCATTAATGGGTTCACCTACTGAGCCCAGTACTTTGAGTGATGAAAGATCATACTTTTTAACAAATGAAATATCTTCTTTGGCTAATGATCTGATAGCCGTTGGTGCCGTGTAAAATTGATTTACCTTGTGTTTTTCTATAATTTGCCAGAATCTTCCCCAATCCGGATAATTGGGTACACCTTCAAACATTACAGTTGTCGCCCCGTTGGCCAAAGGGCCATATATAATGTAACTGTGCCCTGTAATCCAACCAATATCAGCAGAACACCAGAACACATCTTTTTCCCTATATTGAAAAACATTTTTAAACGTATATGCTGTAAATACCATATAGCCGGCAGTAGTATGCATCATCCCTTTAGGCATACCAGTAGACCCGGAAGTATATAATATGAATAAAGGATCTTCGGCGTCCATTATTTCAGGTTCACATTCAGTAGAAGCTTTATTTAAAAGAGGTTGTAACCATTTATCGCGACCCGGTTTCATAGGAATATCCGTATTGATCCTTTTTGCAACCAACACTGATTCGACAGTAGGACACTCTTCTAAAGCTTTATCAACAATACCTTTTAGATCAATTGTTTTTTTACCTCTATAGGAACCATCAGATGTCAATACAATTTTACATTGGCTATCATTTATTCTAGTTGCCAATGCCAAAGCTGAAAATCCCGCAAAAACAACATTGTGAATTGCACCAATACGGGCACAAGCTAAGGTAGCAATAGCCAATTCTGGAATCATAGGTAAATAAATACAAACCCGATCTCCCTTTTGAATTCCCTGTCCTTTTAGGACATTGGCAAATTTTCCAACTTTTTCATACAATTCATTATACGAAATGTGTTTTGCTTTTTCTTTCGGATTATTCGGTTCAAAAATTATTGCCGTTTTATCTCCGCGCGTTCGTAAATGTCTATCAATACAATTCTCAGTAATATTAAGTTTTGCTCCTTCGTACCATTTAAATTCTGGTTTTGAAAAATCATAACTTAATACTTTATCCCATCGTTTACGCCATACGAAATTTTCTTCGGCAATTTCTTCCCAAAAACTTTCGGGTTCGGTAATTGATTTACGATAAACTTGAAAATACTCTTCTAAATGTTTAATGTGATAATTGCTCATGTTTTAATGAATTTTTATTGTGGAGGGTATATAATTAGTCAAAATGAGTAATAGAATTTCAAGGATTGAATTCATAACATAAAGATAAGATATATTCTCTAAATAAGAGCATTATTTTTTTTGATTTTTCGGTTGATAAAATTTATCAAAAATATATTCAAAATCTTCTTCAGGTATTCTTTTACCGTTATAATGAACATGTATTCCATATATCCATTGATCATTTTATAATCAATAGTAATGACACCTTTTTTAGGCTCGCAGAATTTAATTGCATTCGATAATAATATTGTCAATTCTTGTAAAATTCTATCCTTATCATAGAATAAAATAAAATCAGCAAGATGACTATATAAGATCCGAATAACTTTATTAGAAGCAATATGTTGGATACTATTTATTGCTGTATTAAAGATTTTCTATCCAATTGGCCATTGCATATTTTTGTTATTCTGACATTTTAATAATTTTTTATAGATAAACCATTGCTTGTAGCGTTAGAGTTCCAGTTTTTGAATTACCAAATTTCTGATTCTTATATTCTAAAGTAAGTTTTGAGTTATGCCCGCTCATATAAGCATTCATTCCAATTCCTAGAACGTTTCTGTTATCATCAACGG
>CAZJCZ010000320.1:0-2344 GCA_964544575.1 uncultured Flavobacteriaceae bacterium
TCTTTTCTCCTGACGGAACAAAAATTATTTTCAGATCATCAAGGCCAAAAACTGATGAAGAAATTAAAGAATACAAAGACTTATTAGCTGAAGGGTTGGTTCAGCCGACAGAAATGGAATTATTCATTTGTAATGCTGATGGCAGCGATTTACGACAATTAACATACCTAGGTAATGCAAATTGGAGTCCATTTTTTCATCCGTCCGGTAAGAAAATACTATTCTCATCTAATTTTGAAGCAGAACGGGGCTTTCCGTTTAATCTATATTTGATAGACATTGACGGAAAAAATCTTGAAAGGGTTACTCATAGCGAAACCTTTGATGCTTTCCCTGTATTTTCTAACGATGGCAAAAAGTTAATTTTCTCTTCCAATAGACATAACGGCGGAGGTCGTGATACGAATTTGTTCATTGCCGAATGGGTAGATTAGTAATCGTTATTAAATGAGTGCATTTGTAAACAACAAGGTTTTTAAAAACAAAGACTTTACCACTACAGCGTTGGAAAGGGCTGAATATGACAATTGCCGTTTTGTCAATTGCCATTTTGAAAATAGTGATCTCTCAACCATTGGCTTTATAGATTGTGTGTTTGAAGATTGTAACCTGACCAATGCCAAACTGAATGGCGTTTCGTTACATGATGTTACGTTTATAAATTGCAAACTTGTTGGTATTCTTTTTAACAGTTGTGGAGGTTTTACTTTTTCACCACGTTTTGATGGCTGCCAACTGAATTTATCCTCTTTCTATCAAGTGAATGTAAGCAATGTGGTATTTACCAAATGTAGTTTGCAAGAGGTAGATTTTACCGAAGCTAATTTAAAAGGATGTATGTTGACTGATTGTGATCTGCAAAGAGCTGTTTTTAATGATACGAACTTAGAAAAAGCCGACTTAAGAACCGCCTATAATTTTTCTATAGACCCGGAACGGAACAGGCTTAAAAAAGCTAAATTCTCAATACAAAATGTCAGCGGATTGCTAGAGAAGTATGCTATTGAAATAGATTAAAAATTTATATCTTTTCGCTTATCGGTTTGTGTATGGTGTCGTTGCTGACGTTAAGAAGCAATGCGCTATACATCGTGTTATGCCCTTTTTTTACTTATTTCTTTCTTATTCTTGGAATATTTCCAAGCACCTATTGCCAATAGCATATAGAGAAAGATTATAAAAATCATCTGTTCCCATTTGGTCGTAAATTCATAGTATAAGATAAGTATTCCACCAATTCCCAATCCTACAATAGACAATGCTGTTAGAAATTTTGATGAGTTCGTTTTGACTCTAATTTTATAATTAGCTATTGCCATTAATAACGATACTAGAAGAAAGGTAATGCTTCCAAATTCAAGTATCAGTTCAAGACCACCGATAATTATTAATATACTTGCCATCCCTGCCATTGCAACAATTGCATTCTGTGGACTATTATTTTTTCTGATAGATAGCCAGTTTGGGAAATAACCATCTTGAGCTACTACAGCCAATTGCCTTGATGCCCCGAACACCGTTCCACTTATCGCACTGCTCGTTGCTAAAATTGCTCCAAGGATCACTAGATTAGTTCCTAAATTACCCAGAATATTTCCAGCACCAGCGGCAAGGGCATATTCTTTATTCTTTACAATTTCTTCTGTTGGTATGGCAAATAATGCACCCATTGCAATTACCACATAAATTATGATTGCTAAGGTAATGGCAGAATAGATGGCTCTCGGAATGTTTTTCTCGGGATTGGTCATTTCGTTTACAGCATTTATCACTAACTGGAAGCCTTCATAAGCAACGAATGTCAACGAAGCAACGATTAGAATTGAAAAAATTGTTGAATTTTCGGCATCCATTGCCATATTGTCAATGAATGTTCCAAAATCCGTGGTTCCGTGTTGCATTAGGACTACGGAGATAATGGTCAGAACGATCAATTTGGTGTACACCATAAAGTCCTCGATTTTTCCCATTCCGTTCACACTCCATACATTGACCAAGGTAAATAGTCCGATCACTCCAATTGCAATGGTTTTTCTAATCCAGATATTATCTGCAAAATCAGTACTGCTAATTGCGTACGATGAAAATGTGTAGGCGTATAAGGCTAAAGTGCTGATGTAGCCAAAAATGATGAACCAGCCAATGGCTGAAGCTTTAAAATGTGATTTTGGATAGGTCAGTTTGAAAAATGAATAAGTCGCTCCTTCGTCTCTGTAATACAAACCTAATTTAACATAAGAGTAGGCTGCTAAAGATGCTATAAATCCACCAATAATTATCGCAATTGGGGTTAAATTGCCAATCATTGAAACCGATATTCCAAGAATGGTAAAAATTCCACCAC
>CAZJCZ010000321.1:0-2337 GCA_964544575.1 uncultured Flavobacteriaceae bacterium
TACAAGCATGACAACCAATGCATTTTCGGTTATCAATTATAAATCCGTACTTCATTAGTTTTAGTATGTTTTATATTGGTTGATTTATTACTTTAGCTTAACTATCAAAGTTAAACAAAATACGTTTCAAACTTGTAACTTTTGTTACTTAATTGCCGTCAATTTGATACATAACGAATTATATTTGTCATTATGAATAGTGCTGTTTTTTTTGAATTCTAATTGACATCATGTTTTAAGATTTTTTTGATTAGAAATTCATAATTAACACATACATTAGTTAAAACAAGTGATTGAGACTAATTATTTATTATCTGCCCTATGCGTATTCTTTTCATAAATTCTGATCCGGATAGATCGGAGCTAGACATGGTTTTAAAAATAAATGCGAAAGGGATTTTTATTAAAATTCTCGCTTCCGAAAATTCAAAATATCGCAAAGAATTTGAAGAAGCAGGTGTTTATATCCCTTGTAAAGATTATAATTCAAAATGGAATTGGGCATTGATTCGACAGATTCGATCACTCATCAATAAAGAAGGTTTCAATATACTACATGCTACTCCAAGTTCTGGATTGGCAAATGCAATCTGGGCATCCTACGGAAAACGTTTGAAAATTATAGGATACCGCGGTACTTTGGCCAAAATTAGACGTCATGACCCTACTTACTGGTTAGGAATTTTAAATCCAAGAGTCAACAAAGTTGTTTGTGTAAATAAGACAATTTATGATTATATGTGCAACTTTTATCGTCCTGAAAAATTATTGATAAATTACAAAGGCTATGATATAAAGTGGGCGGAAGAGTTGACCAAAGAAAACACTACTATAGATGGAGTTCCTAAGGATGCCTTCGTAGTCATGTATATTGCCCAAACAAAAAATCGCCCTTTTAAAGGTCTTGATATACTTACGGAAGCAATTCATCATTTAAATGACCCTCGTATTCATTTTGTTTTTATCGGAAATTACGGTAAGACATCCAAAGATATCGCTGATAACGGGGCTGCATCTAACTCAATTCATTTTTTAGGACCTTTACCTAATGCGGCCAAATACCTGGTTCATGCAGATCTATTTGTCCTACCATCATTAAGAGATGGTCTACCTCGAGTATTAAAGGAGGCAATGGCCCAAGAAGTACCTTTAATTATCACTGACATTCCAGGGCCGACTGAATTAGTAGATCACAAAAAAACAGGATTGATTGTTGAGTCTGGAAATCATATTGCCATAGCTGAAGCCATATCTTATTATAATACACATGAAAAAGACAGAATAGCTCATGGAAAACAGGGGAAGGAATATTTGATCAGCAATTTCTCTTCTGAGTTATTTGTAGAAAAAATAATCGATCTTTATAAACAACTGTATGACGAAATGGTTCCCAATTAATTTAAATATTTATATTTATCCTTTAAAGATTTCTAAATGAAAATTACAGTACTCCTTTTTGGGATCATCAGAGATTTAATAGGGGAAAACACCTTGAAATTTGATCTTGATAAAGAAATTTCAATAGGGCAATTGAAACAGGATTTATTAAAAAAGTATAATAACTTACAGCAGTACAGTAATTTTTCAATAGCTGTTAATGAAGAATATGTTGATCTAAATTATGTTTTACAACCTAATGATGTTGTCGCATTGATACCACCCGTTTCAGGAGGCTAGATATTTTCGATCAATATAAAACGTTCCGAAAGGAACTATTGAAGCTATCAAAATACTCCAAAATATTTTTGGTTTCCAATTCAGATCATATTTAAGCATGATCGCCAAAATTATGTAAGCTAAAAATAAAAGGCCGTGTGGCATCCCTAGCATTTTTACATAAGCTTCATTTTCTGCGAGATATTTTATGGGTACTGCTATAAAAAGTAGCAATAAATATGAAACACCCTCTAAAAAACTAATAAGCCTAAATATTTTTAACATTTCAATCAAATTAAATAAAGTGTGCAAAGATATATTTTGAATTGTTAAATTTGCAATCACAGCAATAAAAAATGCAAGGTAATTCTTCTATAAAAATAACATCCGATAAACTGAACATTCAAAACTGTTATGATTTTGTTCAAGACGCCTCTTGCGGAGGTATTGCATTATTTGTTGGAACTGTTAGAAATATAACACAAGATAAATCTGTTACACTACTAGATTTTTCAACGTATCAAGCCATGGCCATCAAAGAAATGAAGATGATTGCAGATAAAGCCTTAAAAGATTTTGATATTTTAAAAATTGCCATTCATCATGCTGAGGGAGAACTGCATATTGGTGATATACCAGTAATCATTGCCGTTTCTTCCCCACATAGAAAAGCCGCATTTG
>CAZJCZ010000322.1:0-2335 GCA_964544575.1 uncultured Flavobacteriaceae bacterium
CAACCTTAAATTTTGCTCTGTTCCAGTCTTCATCAAAATCTTTAATGGTTATATAACTTGAATGGTTTCTGGTTTTAGAATAAAAGCAGTCAATGGAAAAGTCGATATTGAATTCGTTCAATATTTCTCCAAACAATATAGACACTTGTTTTTCTACATCAATGACTCTGTTTCCTGCTGCATATCCATCACTAGATAAACTAATATCTAACAATAATAAAATTGATAGATCTTTTTCTTTTTTTCTACTTGACAAATATATTTTCTCTGATGGTGTATGACCAGAGTTAACATCAACGTACAAATCTGTTATAGCGTCAATATCAAACTCGTTACCTTGAGTTTGCCGGCGCTGTTGTTGATATTTATTATTAACCGTAGTTAACATTTTACGCAAACCAATAAGTGTTGAATTATTTTCAAGAATTGTTTTCTTGTAATAGGCTACATCTGTTTTTAAAAGTGTTTTGGGATAGACTTTACAATAATTATCCTTGTATGTTCTTTTAGAATAATCCCATTCATCATAATTAATATGGTATCCAGTATTATCCATTTCAGCACTTTCTGATACTGTTGTGTTCTCAATAAAATCAGCTTGATATACAGAATGTGCAATATCATCTATACGAACTGTGTGCTTCATGCTTACTTCGTCCAGAGCATTTGAATGATCGTCGAGTTCATCATCACCATCCAAATCTTTCCAGTTACCTCCAAATTCTTCAGCTGTTTCAACTTTTTCAAACTGATGCTGCAGAACTGCATCTTCCATTTGTTTTTGGTCTATGGTTACTGAAATTATTTCCTCAACAGCATTGGATTTTAAAATAGTTTTTGGCAGTTCTTCTTTCGCTTTTTTAACTTTATCTGTGAAATTCTCTAATGGGTTATTTGAATCTTCTACAGGATTATTTCTCATCCATTTACCATAGATAAAAGAATAATCTACGGGTGGTTTTTTATCAGTTTTACCTGAATAATGAGCGACAAATTTTTCGTGATATTCTTTAGTAACAGGAAATTGGTTAAATAAATCAATTAAGACAAGATGAGAAGTATCTTTTGCGTTTTGTTGAGATTCTAATACCTCATGTTCATTATCATCAGTCCAATTTAAGTTTTGATTTTTTTGAATTGATAAGTATAATACCCTAAATAAATAGAATGATAAATTTTCTTCTAATGTATTGAATTCAACAACCTTTTTTGGTAGAAAAAAGTTATTATTCTTATATCCCCCTTCTCTTTCTGCTTCATAAATTTCGATGGATTCACCTGTAATTGCTCTTGCAAAAATCGTTAATCGAGGTTTGATATCAATTAAATTTACTGCATACTCAAGTTCAGCTTCACGTTTCTTTTTACGCTTCTTAAAAAAGAAAGCAAATTTTGTGAAAATATATTCATCTGGCTCGAACTCAAACATTTTTCAGTGTTAAATCATTAAATCACTCAAATCTTTAAGAGCTGCTACAACTTCAAGGTCATCAGACAAAGGTTCTATCACAGCTACAAGAACTGAAAGGCGTTTAGGTAAACCTGTATGGATCAATTTTGCAGCATCGACTAATAATCTGGTAGATACAGTTTCGGAAAGACCTAATTCAGTAAGGTTTCTGATTTTAGTAGCAATATTCACTAATTTTTTAGCATTATCAGCATCAATTTCTGTTTCTGATACTAAAATTTCTGCTTCAATTTTTGGTTCTGGATAATCGAAGGATGTCGCCACAAATCGTTGTCTTGTAGATGGCTTTAATTCCTTGAAACCTCGTTGATAACCAGGATTAAAAGATGCAACAAGCATAAAATTCTCATGAGCTTTAACTAAAAGTCCGAGTTTATCAATAAACAATTCTCGTCTATGATCTGTGAGTGAATGTATAGCAACGATTACATCTGGTCTTGCTTCAGCAATTTCATCCAAGTACAGAATAGCTCCTTCTTTAACAGCTGTTGTTAATGGTCCATCTAACCAAACCGTTTCTGCACCTTTTATAATGTATCGACCTATTAAATCTGTAGAAGATGTTTCTTCGTGGCAAGAAATAGTTATTAGCTTTGTATCTAGCTTATGAGCCATATACTCAATAAAACGTGATTTACCAGTTCCAGTTGGTCCTTTGAGCAAGAAAGGAATCTTGTTCCTATAGGAATGATTAAATACTTCTACTTCTTTCCCTATTGTATGATAATAAGGTGCTTTTATATTCATTCTGATTTTATTTTACTTAAAAAAACCAGAGTATCAGACACCAACTAAATATTTGCTAATGCAATTTTATCTTCAACTCTGGATTTCAATATGTGTTTATTTAACTTCTAATGCTTC
>CAZJCZ010000323.1:0-2304 GCA_964544575.1 uncultured Flavobacteriaceae bacterium
ATTGTGCTACTGGAAGTAATTTTTTACACCAAATTCGTTTTGTTCGATAAATATTTTTTTGAATGCAAATAAATTATTTTGTTCATAAAAAAGGAGCATGGCTTTTTTATAATCCAATGAGTCAACACTACGATAAGATAGGGGACAAGTATTATAGGCAATGAGTAGGGCATTGCTAATCATACGCCCTGTACGTTTGTTACCATCTTCAAAGGGCTGAATATATGAAATAAGTACCACAGCGAGCAACGCTTTTTCAAAGCCATTCTTTCTGGCATTAATTAAATTGCACATGGCTTGAAGGTTTTCTCTAATCTGGTGTTCATTGTCTAGCGGTTTATAAGCTGTCCCTGTAATACCTACCGCGCGCGTGCGAATATTCCTACTCACCTTTAAGTCCTTCATCAAAATGGAATGGATTTCTTCTAAAAGACGTAAATCAAGTGTTTGGGCAAGATTTTGGTTGTCCATAAGGTAAGTAATTGCATCCTTATGGTTAAGAAGCATGATAGCTTCTTCTTTGGTTTTATTATCAGCTTCTTGTTTTTCTTTAAAAAGTCTTTCGGTTTCTAATAAGGAGTAGGTATTTCCTTCTATTTGTGATGATTTCCAGCTCAGTTCAATAGTCAGACGTTCCAGTTCTTTTTGGTACAAAGTAGGAGAAAGATTGATTATATTGGTTTGATACTCTTGTTTTAGGCTTTCAAGAAATTTTTGTTCTTCCGTGGTAAAAAAAGTAATTGTATGTAAAGATTCAAAGAGTCCATAATTAAACGCTGTAGAAGCTCCACGCGTATCAGGATCTAGATCGAAGTAAGTATTGGGTTCTATTGGTACAAATAATTTGTAGTATGGGGCAATAATGTATGCGGTTGTTCTGCCTGCTCCCGTTTTTTGTAGATAGTTGTTCTCAACAAGCTTCGCCATATCCCTGTTAAGAGTGGGAATACTAATAGCATCCCCTAGTAGTTCTTTTATCTGGGAGATAGCGACTTGCCCATGAGATGAAATAATGTTTATAATTTCCTGTTGCCTATTGCTAAGTTTCATAATTTAACTCTTTTCCTATCACAAAGTTAGTTTAATCCTATCATAAATGATAGGAAAAATACAATAATTTGATAGGATTAATAAAATAAATAGTAATTACAAATGAAAAGTAAAGTAGAATGCTATTAGGTTACACGTTCGCAATTTTGTCTTGACCCAGTTTCTCTCGAAGAATGAACATATCATCACTTACTTTCCTCTCTATAACCTTTGCATAAATCTGTGTAGTAGTAATTTTTGTATGACCTAGTATTTTTGATACTGTTTCTATGGGTACACCGTTGCTCAACGTTATTGTTGTTGCAAAGGTATGTCTAGCCATATGAAAGGTAATCTTCTTGTTAATAGCACATAATTCAGCAACTTCTTTTAGATAGCTATTCAACTTTTGATTTGATATCTTAGGAAATAACGTGCCATTTCTAATTACTTTTGGATGTGTTTTGTAGGTTTCGATCAGACTTAATGCCTTTGGTAGCAAAGGTATCTTTACAGAATTTCCATTTTTTTGTCGTTTGGTCACTATCCATTTATACCCATCCAAACCATGCACAACATTGTCATTTGTTAGAAGAATAACATCTCCATAAGCAATACCCGTATAACAACTAAAAATAAATAGGTCTTTAGCGGTTTGAATTCGTTCAATAGAGTAGGGTAGTTCTTCGATACTAGTTAGCTCAGCTTTTGTTAGAAAGCCTCTTTCAACTTTTTCATGTTTCCCCTTGAATTTAGCAAATGGGTCTCTGTCAATCCATTCCATATGATGCGCCATCGTAATCATTTTTCGTAGACGCTGTATGTGCTTCATTACCGTATTGTTAGCTATCGAACCTTGATTATATGATCGAAGCATATTTTCAAACTCAATAATAAAGTCATAACCAATATCTTTTAAATAGAGATCAGAATTTCTATAGCGTTTTTTTATTAGTAATAGAATATACTTTTGACTCGTTTTATAATGACGCATGGTGTCTTTATGGAGTTTATGTACCATTTTATCATTATGATAATCGATCAAGTTTTGCATGGAGTAATGTTTATCATCGATTCCTAGAAAACGATTCTTAATTGCATGGGCGGTAATCAGTTTCTCTTCGGCATTTAATTCTTGGTAACATTTGAATAATTTTGAATAAACCTGATCCAGATAATAGTTAATTATGCGTGTTTTTTCGCTATTTCCTCTGACTCTTGATTTATTTTTGTCCCAAGTGTTGACCAGAACGTCATATTTTAGACTAATATTTA
>CAZJCZ010000324.1:0-2277 GCA_964544575.1 uncultured Flavobacteriaceae bacterium
GCTGCACCTCCTAAGCCTAAAGCAGAAATTTTTATAAACTTTCTTCTTGAAGTAGACATAATTATAATTAATTTTTTTCCGGTGTAAAGGTATTTATAGAATAAAATTGAGGACATGATAAAAGTCATAAATGGGTTTTTAACATGGTAACAATAGTTACATTAACAAGTTGATAATCATTATTTTATTTATCATTTATTTCACGAATATCTCATCTTAGTTGCATCGAACTGTAAATCAATTACTTAGCTGATTTTTGAAGAAATAGTGTCCAAATTTTAATTTATTGTAATTTTGCTATAAGATTGTTTTTATGAAATTCAAAGATCCCAAAGATTGGCTTTTAGTAATTATACTTTTAACGTTGACGGTATTCTTTATTTTAAAGATTGATTGGTTTTCTAAATTGTCCGCTGAAACTGAAACCGAATATTTTATCATAGAGAATATTGGAAAAGAATCTTGTTTGGGTTGTCATGAGAATACAACGGGCTATTCTGAATATCATAACCCTAATTTAATTGGTTGCGCTAGTTGCCACTTAGGGAATCCTAACAGCTTAAAAATTGAAGATGCACATAAAGGAATGGTTCTTATACCAGGTAATTTATCCAATGCTGATAAAACATGTGGGAAATGTCATGTCGACGAGTTGAATAAAATTAAGCATTCATTAATGACTACTAATAGTGGAATAGTAGCTGTCGATAAGTTTATTTTTGAGGAAACCGATTCACCGGATCATCAATACCATATTAAAGATTTAAAGTTTACTGCTGCCGATAAGCACCTAAGGGATCTATGTGCAAATTGCCACTTGGGAGCAGAAAAAAGCGAATTAGGCCCTATAAATCAATTAAGTAGAGGTGGAGGATGTAACGCCTGTCATTTAAACTATTCAGAAAATGCAATAATCGATTTAGATAAATATGTAAATTCAAATAAGAAAGAGTTACCTAAAGCACATCCTTCAACTGATATTTTTGTGAAAAATGAACACTGTTTTGGTTGTCATAGTCGTTCAAGTAGAATTTCTACTAATTATGAAGGTTGGCATGAAACATTATTGGACGAAAAAGAAATCCTGAATAAAAAGGGATTTAAGGTGTTTGAAGATAAGCGTGTCTATAGTTATCAAGGTGAAGATGTACATCATGCAAAAGGAATGTTATGTATAGACTGCCATAGTTCTCATGAGGTCATGGGGGATGGGAAAGATTATTTACATGAGGAAAAAGCTGTTTCGCTGAGTTGTGCAGATTGTCATTTTAAAGAAAAACCGAATACAATTGCTTTTGAAGAGTTAGATACAGAATCCTCTCTGGTTTTTTTGCATAGAAAATATCAACATACTGATAAAAGAATTTTAATTGCTGAAAAGGATGGGCATCCTTTAGTAAACACTTTCGTTAATGATAATGATGAAGTTTTTTTGATAGGTAAAAAAGATGGTGAATTGCATGAAGTAAAAAAGCAATCAGAAATTTGCTCACGAGATAACGCTCATAAAAACGTAAGTTGTTCAACCTGCCATGCCCAATGGGCTCCGAAGTGTATTGGCTGCCATAATAGTTTTGATGAAAATGACAAAAGTGGATATGACCTTTTAGATAAAAAAATGGTGACAGGACAATGGATAGAACATGTTTTTGAATTTGGGGTAGATAAACCATCCATGGGAGTTAGAATGGATGGTGATAAACGTACAATAGAGCCAGCAATACCTGGTATGATTTTAACTATTGATCACGATAGTTTTGAAAATGATAAAAAAACCGGTACTTCTTTTCATAGGCTATATGCTCCTAATTCGCCACACACCATATCTAAAACTACCCGTGATTGCAAATCATGCCATTCAAACCCGGTAGCTCTTGGTTATGGTGAAGGAAGTTTAGTCTACAATACTACGAATGGATATGGAGAATGGTTGTTTTCACCTAAATACGATTTAAATCCTAATGATAATTTACCTGAAGATGCCTGGATACCCTTTTTAGAAAAACAGAAAGCTAAGGTGTTTTCTACCAGAACTGATTTTAGGCCATTTACAATTACCGAACAAAAACGAATTCTTTTGGTTGGTGCATGTTTACAATGTCATAAAGATAATTCAAAGATCATGAAAAAGACCATCGAATTTGGCTTAGATCCATTACTTTTAAACATAAGTAAAGCATGTATCTTGCCTAAATGAAATAAAATATGACCAAGAATCTTACCATATTATTTTTTGTAGTCGCTATATCCGATGTGATTGGTATTATTTTTAATATA
>CAZJCZ010000325.1:0-2276 GCA_964544575.1 uncultured Flavobacteriaceae bacterium
GTACTATTGAAGCTATTTCTGCAATTGACCAGGCAACTATTAAATAGGCAATACTTGCTTTAAAGACGTTTCGCCTTTTGAGTTCTTCTATATAGGGTTTGAGTTTCATATGTTGTCAAAAGTAATATTTTTTTCTTTTGATTTTTTCAATTTTTTAAATCTATGTTCAGCGCAGCTAAATCTTTCTGTTTTATACATCTGGGGCTGAGAAAACTTCAAGAATAATTTTTTTCTCTAAGATTCTTTTTTAACACTAGTATCTTTCCAATTTTTTATGGATAACTGACCAAAATCATTGCATCGTAAAGTAGTTTCAATTATTTTAGAGGGTTAAAATTCATTAAAAGTATTATTATGGAAAGAGTTAAGTTCGTAAGGCAAAATAACCAAGAACGGGAGTTTGCCTATGAGGTGCGAAAACGGGTACGTGCCTATTTTAAAGATAATAATAAGTCTATTTATGGCAACTTTAACATGTACCTCAAGTCGGTTGTTATTTTAGTCGTTTATCTGGTGCCTTTTATCATGTTGCTCACTACGCATGTATCACTCTGGGCAGCGCTGGGTTTGGCAATTATCATGGGTATTGGCGAAGCCGGTGTGGGGATGTCTATCATGCATGATGGAGTACACCATGCCTATTCTTCAAAAAAATGGGTCAATGATCTTGCTTCATCTACTATGTTTCTCATGGGCAGTAATATCTTTAACTGGAAAATACAGCATAATATTAAGCATCATACATTTACCAATATTTTCAACTATGATCCTGATATTTCTAACTTAAAGATTATCCGTTTATGCGAATACGGTCCGCTTAAAAAGTACCATCGTTTTCAGCAATTCTATGCCTTTCCGCTATATGGCCTTATGACATTTGCGAGATTGTTTGGTGAAATAGGCGTATTGCTCGAGTATAATAGGAAAGGTATCACCGAGGAGCAACAATTAGATCCCACATGGCAACTGGTAAAATTGATCGCTATTAAGATCGTCTACTTTGGGGTGATCATTGGCTTGCCCTTATGGTTTACAGATTTTGCTTTTTGGCAAATATTAATTGGCTTTGTTGCCCTGCATGTAACCGCAGGGATGATCATGAGCACGGTATTTCAAATGGCACATGTGGTAGAAGGTACCGATCAGTTACTGCCCGATGAAAACGAAGAAATTAAAAACGATTGGCTGGTGCACCAATTGCGTACTACTTCAGATTTTGGAAGAAAGAACGGGCTGTTTAGCTGGTATATTGGCGGATTGGATTTTCAAATAGAGCACCATATATTTCAAAATATATGTCATGTTCATTATCCTGCCATTGCCGCTATTATCAAAAATACGGCTGAAGAATATGGGTTCACTTATAACCTGAAACCCAATGTTTTTAGTGCACTTGCTTCTCATTATCGCAGGCTAAAAGAATTGGGTAATGTGCGCAAGCCACCCTTAGCGGTGGCCGGCATGACATCTGGTTAGTGAAAGGGTCAGGTTGACTCAATTAATAAGTTTGGGATGTTAAATCTTAGCTCAGGTTTTCCTATGTTTATATTTATCGTTCATTTTGTCTTGACACAAAACGAACCAAAAAATCAAGAAGTTTTCAAGGAACTTTTTGCAAGCAAAACCACTGCTAAATCCACACTTCATGCTTCTTTCCGATTGTATCGGAACGCACTTCCGTTTGATTTACAGCTAGTTCTGAGAAAACTTCGAGGACAAGTTCAATTTATAATTTAGTTGTCATTTCGACAGAGTGAGTGAAACGAGCGACGAGAAATCTCATCACATAGAGTTCAGATTTGGCAGATTACCACGTCGCCTAACCCTAGCTCCGGCTGGCCTCCCGAGTTCTCGGGACTAAAACCAACTGCCAGATGTTTTTTATACGCTCCGTCCTACTAGAAGTGACGTTTAAAAGTTAGCCCGTCAGTTCGAGTACGGCGGAGCGTTGAGAAAGGGTGTAGTACACCTTTTTAGCAGGACATAGCGCAAGCTATGGGCCAGGTGAGACAGGGATAAAGCTGGCGCAGGGATGAACATTATAACTTTAAATAGATTGGGTGTATCGAGAACTGGTTGGTTCACAACGGTTTTTTCATTGCCGTGTTATTTTTTATTGCTTTAATCAGCAATATTCGATTTTACATGCAGATCCATTTGAGGGAATGGTATGGTAATTTGATTTTCATTAAATTTTCTGTTAACAATTCTACGAATATCACTTTTTACCTTACTTATTCTAAAAATGTTTTTACTAAAGAATAATAGTTGAAAAT
>CAZJCZ010000326.1:0-2269 GCA_964544575.1 uncultured Flavobacteriaceae bacterium
AGTGCCGGTATAAAGAAAAAATTCCTGAAAAACTTTTTAAACGCTGATAAATAGCATATCAAAGGCATTCCAATAGCTCCAATAATAAATAGAACGGACGGAATAAAGACTTCTTGTTCAATACCTAAAATGAACACCGTCCCAACAAAGGCAAAATTTATAAAAGCAATACCAAAAAAAGAGATGTGGCCAAGACGCGTCATCCTTCTTTCCCATGATCCATAGCCTCCTAACCATTCTTCCTTATGAAAGAATAGGCCCTGAAGGGCACCAAAAATTCCTCCTAACAACATACCAATCCATGCTGCATATAAATTTATTTCAGTCATACTACTAATTTTAAGTTAATAAATTTTACTTATCATCTTGTTTCTTGATGACTGTAAGATAGCATTCAGCCATCAAAACAAACATAATCACATCAATAACTCCAAATAAGCCTAAAAACAAAATATGCGGTATATCACCTACTATGAAATAATAAAAGGTGATGGTACAATAGGCGAATTTGTACAATACCCCTATGAGGATCAGATCACGATTTTTGTGAAGATCTCCTTTGTAAATCAAATAATATGCTACTCCAATAATAAGTAAGTAAGCACCTATTAACGTAAGATACCCTGGAAATTCCGGTAATTTTTCAGGTATCCCTAAAAGATCGAACGCCGATGCTGTAAAGAAGGTAAAAACAACTCCTAAAATAAGATCATAAACAGCGGCAATTAAAAACAAGCCTTTGTAGTATTTTAATTTAGATTCGCTCATAATATGTTGGTTTAAGTTAATAATCTAGCCTTTATATAAAGATACGCATATTGATGCTTTGTTTGTCGCTACAATATAATTTAGATTCATTATAAATAGTTGACTGTCAACACCTTTACAAAATATATCTATCATTTCTGATAGGAATTTTATCTTAATAACAGTAACTTTGATAGCATACGATTATCTAACTTTCAAAAATCTATCCTATGAAAAAAAAGTTTAAGGTAATTTTAATAGCCATGAGTGGCGTAAGGGTGGTTAATGAAAAACTATTCAGCACCGGATTAACCCTGCCGGGTTTCGTTGACAGAAGCCAAGTGATCGCCAGCCTACCCAGTCTGGGATTATTAACTTTGGCAGCCCATACACCCAATAATTGGGAAGTGATCTACAAAGAACTGGATACCTACACTGAAGATGATATTAGTGAACTATTGAATGAAAAACCTGATATCATCGCTTTATCTTCCTTAACGGCGAGAATATATGAAACCTACGAATTATCAGCCAGATTCAGAGAAAATGGAATAACAGTTGTAATGGGTGGATTACATGTTTCTGCCCTTCCTGAGGAAGCGGCTAAGCACACGGATGTCGTAGTACAAGGCGAAGGTGAACTTTGTTGGGAAGCATTGCTTAATGACTATGAGCATAACGCGTTGAAACCAATATACAGTTCACTGTCTAACCCTGACTTTGTTTTTAATGTCAAGAATGCAAAGGTCCCTAAATACGATCTGCTAGATATTGCCAATTACAACCGCTTAACTATTCAGACAACCAGAGGCTGTCCGCTCCACTGTAATTTTTGTGCAGCATCAAGAACAATAAGTAGCTATAAAAAGAAACCCATAAAATTAATTAAAAAAGAGCTGGACAAGATCTTTGAAATATGGGATGAGCCTTTTATAGAATTAGCTGATGATAATACCTTTGTTGATAAAAAATGGTCTAAAAAATTACTCAGGCTTTTTGCAAACTATAAAATGAAATGGTTTACTGAAACGGATATTTCCATTGCCTATGATGATGAGTTATTAGAACTATTGGCACAATCAAATTGCATGCAAGTTTTGATAGGCCTAGAATCTGTTAATGTAAACAGCATCAAGGGTCTTGATACTGGTTGGAAGTATAAACATTTTAAAAATTATGCAAAGGCCATTGATAAGATACAGTCATACGGAGTCTCTGTGAACGGATGTTTTGTATTGGGCTTTGATTCTGACACCAAAGAGACGTTCCGTGAAACTGAAAAATTTATCAAGGAATGCAACTTGTCAGATGTTCAAATTACCATTTTAACCCCGTTCCCTTGTACTGATCTGTATCATCAACTTAAAAGCGAAGATAGATTATTGACCGATTATTGGAATAAATGTACATTGTTTGATGTTACCTATATCCCTAAAAACTTTACGGTAACCGAATTAGAAAATGAATTTCAAAACTTAATGTGCAATGTTTATAGTGACGACCTTGTAAAAAGGAGAAGAGC
>CAZJCZ010000327.1:0-2260 GCA_964544575.1 uncultured Flavobacteriaceae bacterium
TGATAATATAATGGGAGAGCAACATTTTCGAGCGCAGTTTTATAGGTAATTAAGTTAAATGATTGAAAAACGAACCCTAAAAATTTGTTCCGAAGAATTGCTGCTTTCTTTTCATCTAAATTTTCTATGAGCTGCCCATTTAAATAATATTTCCCTTCATCATGTCCATCTAACAATCCAACTATATTCAACAATGTTGATTTGCCGGATCCTGAAGATCCCATTATTGATACAAATTCACCTTCTTTAATGTGTAAATCTAATCCTTTTAAAACATGAAGGGAATCCTTCCCAATTGGATAGGATTTATGGAGTTTTTCAATCTTGATCATTTGATAAATTTTGTTACGAAATTAAGAATTGGCACTTTTAGATATTCCTAATATTATGTTAAAAGACGAATCAAACTTCATTTTGTAACTTTGCTCTATGATAATAAAAGAAAACAACTCAATTATTTTGTTTGATGGAGTTTGTAATTTATGCAATAACTCCGTTCATTTTATTATTAAAAGAGACAAAAAGAAACGATTTTTGTTCACCTCATTACAATCTGACGCTGCACGGGATATTTTGTTACAGTTTCAATTGAAAAATTCAGAAATGGATTCAATACTCTTCATTGAAAATGGAAAAATTTATCAAAAATCTGACGCTATTTTAAAGATAGTCAAACACTTAAACGGTATGTGGAAAATAAGTTATGGATTTATTATTATACCTAAATTTATTCGTGATTATGTATATATAATAATTGCTAAGAACAGATATCGATGGTTTGGAAAAAGAGAAGTTTGCATGATTCCAACGAAAGAATTACAAATGCGATTTTTAGATTAATAAAAAAGAACCAAACCATCGGAGAAAAATGATGGTTTGGTGTAAGACCTATAATTTAGCAACCACTGTTTCCTCAATTTTAAAAGGAATCTTGACTCTTGTAGTGTCCCAGCCCAGAACCATGTGTATTTCGTGTTTAATTCTCTTAAAGGCTATGGAAAATACTTGAAGTCTTTCTGCTTTACTTACAGGTACTTTAATTCTTGCTATATCTGCTTCAGGCTCATATTGAAATGCTCCCCAAACATCTAAATTATTATTTAATATAATTTCCCATTCTTTTTCTCCGGGAATTGTTACCAACACATACGTACCAGCTTTAACAAAATGATCTCCAAACATAACATCTTGATAAAATTTTATTTCAGTAGCTTCGTTAGCACCCGTTCTCCAAGGTTTATTAAAAGGCACTTGCTCACCAAAAGCTTTTGCTTTCTTTAAACTAGGTCTTCCATAAATTACTTTTATAACGGGAGACATCACTCTGCTTTCTCTGAAGTAGGAAATATCATGTGGTACATTGTCTAACGTTTTAAAACTCTGCGCATTGTGTTTGGTGCTAAATAAAATAATGGTATAAATTGAAATTACAATTTTTATATATGTTGACTTTTTCATGATCAGTAATTTTGGTTATTAGCAATTTTTATTCATTAGAGGCTATAATATCGCCTACCGGTTGTAATGGTGAATGCATTTTTCTTGCTGCAGTTACCGTGATCTTAGAAGTGATCACAAAACTTGAAGTGTATAAACGTAAGTCATAGGTGCCTGCTGCAATTTTTGTTTTGTCTATAGTACATTCTTTTCCTTTATTATGTGATGCATATATAGCCTCGCTTGTTGTTGGCTCTACGATCTCATACTTATAAAAATTATCTGCTGATTCTAATTTCATGCTATCCTCACGGGTATCGTCATAAATTGTCATGGCTACTGAACCATCCGGACCTGTGGTTACATATTTTAATCGCTGTGGTGCGTTTGAATTTGTTTGTGCAAACCCTACTAATCCTAATACTAATACTACTGCTGTTAAAACTACTTTTTTCATGATTCTAAATTTTATAATTAAACTTATTCTTATTTAGAATTCCTGGTTACAGAATTCTCTACTTTAGGAGAGAGAATTATTGTTATTATTACTACTCATGCATTTAATTCGTTGATGATTATTCATTAGAGGCTATAATATCGCCTACTGGTTGTAATGGCAAACGCATTTTTCTTGCTGCAGTTACCGTAATCTTAGATGTGATCACAAAACTTGAAGTATATAAACGTAAGTCATACGTACCTGCCACAATTTTTGTCTTGTCTATAGTACATTCTTTTCCTTTATTATGTGATGCGTATATGGCCTCACTTGTTGTTGGCTCTACGATCTCATACTTATAAAAATTATCTGCTGATTCTAATT
>CAZJCZ010000328.1:0-2249 GCA_964544575.1 uncultured Flavobacteriaceae bacterium
ACATCAATTGCAGAATGGGGAATGACCGTTGCCAATGAGAAAGGGGAATTTATAGAGGAATGAATTTCCCACAGTTTGCTAGCTATTTCCAATAGAATTTTACTCCTGGGAAACAAAACAACTGCGGCCTTCCTTACATTCCTTTGGGGATACCAAACCATTATCAGGACCCATAGCGCCCGCAGCATTGATACACCAGCATATCGTATTGGCATCATCCATTAAGAGCCATGGCTGCTCCCATCATTCCATAAGGGTTTCTAGCGCGAAGAAATTTGCAGATGTTATTTTTGTTTGGTTTATTTTCTTCCATATCTAAGAAATTTCTAAAATGCTTGATACCATTGTTACTATTTTATAATAACCCCGGTTCTTTTAACCAATTTCTTAAATCGCGGATCGCTGTGTAAATTTTTAAATTCTGGCATCAATAACATAATAGGCAAATTTTCATTGTGATATTTATTGGCAATTTCAAGATATTCCAATGCCTTCTTTTTTTTATCAATTATCATATATACTTGAGCTGTTAGGCCAGGCCAGGTACAAAATTTAGGATCCTCTTCTTTTACACTTAGAAGCCCAAAATTAAGTGCATCTTCGAAGGATTCTTCTTTATATACTTTAACCATAGTCTGGTTGTCCCTTAATTCCTGAAATTTTATAAACGTGTTTCTAGCTTCTTCTTTTTCTCCTGTGATTAACTGTGCAAATCCCAGTTGAGAGTTTGCATCTCTAAACCCTGGGAACAGTTCCAACAATTTATAATACTGGTCCTTGGCTTTATCATACTGATTAGCAACGTAGTATGATTTTCCTGCTTGTAAACCGATCATAGGGTTAAGTGGGTCTAGCTTTTCAGCTAACAAGGCCTCGTTAATGGCCTTATTATAGTCACCTCTCACCAAATAATAATCTGATAGTAATTTATGTCCATAGGCGTTGTTTGGGTTTAATTGCAGGCCTTTATCGACCATTTTTTTCATTCCCTTCCAATTCCAGTCAAATTTTCCAAGAATGTTACCTTTGGTTATATATGCTTCACCTAAAGAGTTATCCAATTCTATTGCTCTATTAATAGCCTCCCTGCTTTTTTCTCTGTTCAATGGCTTCTCTTCATTATTATGGATAAATTTATTTCTGGTAATATAAGCTTCAGCTAGGGCTACATAAGCAGGGGCAAAACTTGAATCTAATTTTATGGATTCCGTCAAATTTTCTATGGAACTTAAAATAGTTTGGTCTGTTTGCTGTTTCCATAAATGCCGCCCTTTTAAATAAAGATCGTAGGCTTTGGCATTCACTTGTTGTAAATTAGATGCAGTTACTGTCGGGGTCATAATACTATTGATCTCATTCGCTATATCTATGGATACATTCCCAACCAATTGTATAATATTTTCAAGTTTTTGCTTATAACTATGAGACCATATATGTTTTTCCAGCGGTAAAGGTTCTATAAGCTGAACTAATACCTGAATACTGTCGCGATCGCAGAGTACGGAGCCTTCTAATAAATAATCCGCACCAAGTTCTTTAGCAATATCCGATGAAAGTTTGCCCCCCTCTTTAAAGCTCATGGAAGAGGTTCTTGATATAACACGTAAGGAATCGTTTTTTGAAAGTTCTATGGTTATAGCTTCTGTAATACCATCGGCTAAATAATCTTCATCGTTATTTTTAGAATGATTTAATAACGAAAGCACAGCAATTGACTTTTTAGTTTCAAAATGCGATTCAGTAAGCAAACTATTTTCAGTATTATGGGCTTGAATGTTTTGATCGGGCCAAAATTGATCAAAAAGCATCATCGCCACGGCTATCGATAATAAGGCAATTATTATTTTGTTAAGACGATTACCAGTTTGTGGCGTAATGGATTTTTTTGGATGAATATTTTCCGTTCTTTTAATTCCATCTGGTGTAATTTCATAAACCCAGGAAAACAGCAACCATATAGGAAATCCAATACTTATAATAAACAAGAATGTTTTAAAAATGTAGTCAGGGGCATTAAACGTTGGTAGAATAGTTGCCGATACCTCAATCAGGATCCATGACAAAACTAAATATGCAATCCCCGACCTAAATACATTACGTCTTTTAAGTTCGTTTATGTACGTTTTAAGGTTCATGGCATATTATTTATATCATAAATCTCTAATCAAAGCAGACTACCATGTGAAAGTATTGAAAACTATTATCACAGGAAATGATTCTAGTCATGGACAAATGAATAATCAAAGTGA
>CAZJCZ010000329.1:0-2246 GCA_964544575.1 uncultured Flavobacteriaceae bacterium
CCGTTGATGATAACAGAAACGTTCTAGGAATTGGAATGAATGCTTATATGAGCGGTCATAATTCAAAACTCACTTTAGAATATAAGAATCAGAAATTCGGTAGTTCAAAAACTGGAACGCTAACATTACAGGCAATGATTTATCTATAACAAATTATTGAAATTTCAGAACGAAAACACGCACAAAGACCTTATTGAAAAGACAACCTTTGATCCAACAATAAAAGGTGGCCAACATTATGGTTTTAATAAAAATTTTCTTATCGCAAATAATATCCTTGTTGATTTCAATTTATGCTATGGTCTATATAAAATTTATCAATTAAATATCAAAAAAACATAGGGCTTGGTGTCAGTGGATCTGGTTGAATAATCAGTAAATAAATAATTGAAAAACTGACATGTAAAAAATTCTTTATTATGAGAATATGTCTTATCTTTATATTATGAATTCAAACCTTGAATTTCTATTACTCGCTTTGACTAATTATATACCCTCCACAATAAAAATTCATTAAAACATGAGCAATTATCACATTAAACATTTAGAAGAGTATTTTCAAGTTTATCGCAAATCAATTACCGAACCCGAAAATTTTTGGGAAGAAATTGCCGAAGAAAATTTCGTTTGGCGTAAAAAATGGGACAACGTATTAAGTTGGGATTTCCAAAAACCAGAAATTAAATGGTTTGAAGGAGCCAAATTGAACATTACTGAAAACTGTATCGACAGGCACTTGGGAATTCGAGGAGAAAAAACGGCTATTATTTGGGAACCAAATGACACAAAAGAAAAAGCACAACATATTAGTTATCGTGACCTTTATGAGCGTGTTAACAAATTTGCGAACGTTTTAAAAGGACAAGGCATCAGAAAAGGAGATCGTGTTTGTATTTATTTACCAATGATTCCTGAATTAGCTATTTCTGTTTTGGCTTGCGCAAGAATTGGAGCTATCCATTCAGTAGTATTTGCAGGTTTTTCTGCTTCAGCATTAGCAACAAGAATAAATGATTGTGATTGTAAAATAGTATTGACATCTGATGGTTCTTATAGAGGTAAAAAAGCAATTGATCTAAAGGGGATCGTAGATGAAGCATTAGAATCATGCCCGGGTGTTGAATCTGTATTGGTTGCTAAACGAATTAATTCAGATATCCCCATGGTAGATGGTCGTGACAAGTGGCTGTCACCTTTGTTAAAAAAGGCATCTTCAGAATGTGAACCAGAAATCATGGATGCGGAAGATCCATTATTTATATTGTATACTTCAGGTTCAACAGGAATGCCTAAAGGAATGATGCACACTACTGCCGGCTATATGGTTTTTACTGCCTATACCTTTAAAAACGTCTTCCAATATAAAGAAGAAGATGTGTATTGGTGTACTGCAGATATTGGGTGGGTAACAGGACATAGCTATATAGTTTACGGACCTCTTGCAAATGGTGCTACAACTGTGATGTTTGAAGGTGTACCCAATTATCCGGATTGGGGAAGATTCTGGCAAATTATTGAAAAACACAAAGTAAATCAATTTTACACGGCACCTACGGCTATCAGATCATTGGCTAAGGAAGATATTTCATTTGTTGAAAAGTATGATCTTTCTTCTCTCAAAGTATTGGGCTCTGTAGGTGAACCCATTAACGAAGAAGCATGGCACTGGTATAACGATAACATTGGACAGAAAAACAGTCCGATTTCGGATACCTGGTGGCAGACGGAAACCGGAGGTATTATGATCTCGCCAATTCCATTTTCTACTCCAACCAAACCTACATATGCTACGTTGCCATTACCCGGAATACAACCTGTTTTAATGGATGAAGAAGGAAATGAAATTACAGATAATCAAATAAGCGGTCGTTTGGCATTTAAATTTCCATGGCCTGCCATTGCCAGAACCATATGGGGAAACCATAAACGATATAAAGAAACCTATTTTTCAACGTATAAAGGTCATTATTTTTCCGGTGACGGTGCTTTGCGCGATGAAGTTGGTTACTACAGAATTACAGGTCGTGTAGACGATGTTATCATTGTTTCAGGTCATAATTTAGGTACAGCCCCAATTGAAGATGCCATTAACGAGCACCAGGCTGTTGCTGAATCTGCTATTGTAGGTTTCCCGCATGATATTAAAGGAAATGCACTTTACGGTTATGTAATACTGAAGGATACAGGCTTGTCACGTGATCAGGATGACTTACGAAAAGAGATCAATCAAAAGATCACTGAACGTA
>CAZJCZ010000330.1:0-2231 GCA_964544575.1 uncultured Flavobacteriaceae bacterium
TTTGCTTTATAGTAGCTGTAATAACCCGGTTTGCTGTTCGATGTTTTGCCATTTATGGCTTCAGCAGTAGAAACCATCATGAACATTCCTAATAAAAATAGTATCCCTTTTTTCATAATATATGGTTTTAGGGTTATGCCTACTCTTTGAGCTTTTCGGCTTCCGCTTTCTAATAAGTTTTCAAAGAGCGTGCCAAAATAAAATATGTAAGTGAATCTTAGCTTGTATATTCGCATATAGAATAAAAAGAAATAGCGTAATTTGTAAGTAAATTTAAAGATTTAGTATGACATATATTTCTCATTTATTTTTCGGGTTTATAATGGCATTCGGAGGGCTTTTAGCACCTGGAATGTTAAATATGACAGCCGTTAGAACGAGTATTGAACGAGGTAAAAAAGCGGGAATAGTATTTTCTGCCGGAGCCGCTTCATTTGTTTTTGTACAAGCATCAATTGCCTTAATTTTTGCTAATTATCTGCATAACCATCCAGAAATAATAGAGAATTTAAAAATTGCAGGTACTTTAATATTTTTTTTATTGGCAATTTTCTTTTTTATACAGGCTCGAAAAAAATTTAAAGCTGAAGGAAAACAAAAACAAGGTAATTATTTTTTAATCGGTTTCCTTATGTCATCAATGAATATGTTAGCGATTCCATTTTATTTAGGTTTAAGTACGTATTTAAGCACAAAAGGACAAATTATTTTAGAGCAACCACACATAACGGTTTTTGTTGTTGGGGCAGTTTTAGGAGCATTTTGTTTATTTGTAACCTATGCTAGTTTTGCAACTGTTATTCAAAATAGAGCACAATTTATAGCTAAAAACATTAATTATATTTTAAGCATATTATTTTTATTTTTAGGCTTGGTAGCATTTGTAAAATTTTTGGTATGACTAAGATAGAAATGATATAAACATTTAATTTTCTATATAACAACTGTCGTTTATAATTTTAAGAGGATATAGTTTTAATATTTTTAAGACGTCAATAGATTGGATAAAAAAAGGAAAATGGACTTAGATAAAATATTTCAAAATAATCAAAATTGGATAAGTGAAAAATTAGCTCTAAATATCAATTATTTTGATGATTTAGGAAAAGGGCAAAACCCAGAATTACTTTATATAGGTTGTTCAGACAGTCGTGTTGCAGCAGAAGATCTAATGGGTCTTGATTCAGGAGAGGTTTTTGTACATCGCAATATTGCCAATATGGTAATTAGTACAGACTTAAATGTTATGTCTGTAATTGAATACGCAGTTGAACATCTTAAAGTAAATCATATAGTTGTTTGTGGGCATTTGGCATGCGGAGGAGTAAAAGCGGCGATGCAATCGGCTGATTTAGGAATTTTGAATCCTTGGTTGCATAATATCCGTGATGTGTATCGTCTTCACAATAATGAGCTTAACGCTATAAAAAATGACGAGAAAAAATATGATAGACTGGTTGAATTGAATGTGCAAGAACAATGTGTAAACCTTATTAAAATTGCGGCAGTACAAAAGGCTTATAGGGCCAGAGGGCTCAAAGTTCATGGTTGGGTTTTTGATGTGTATACAGGTAAATTAATTGATCTAAAAATAGATTTTGATACTATTTTGAAGAATATTATGGAAATTTATCAATTAGATTAATATTAAATTTTGTTTAAAGGAAGTTAATGTTAATAATTTTTATTTATTTGTAAACTGGAAAAAATATTTACGCGTAAATTAATTGTTATATTTGCGACTAAGCATAAAAAATTAATAGAACAAGTATGATTAAAGCTATTGAACACAATCTTAGAAGGGGTGTTAGACTATTAAATTCTATAAGCGATAATCAATTTAGCGATACTTCTGTAGCGCCCTATCATTCAAGTATTGGAGGTCATATCCGTCACATTTTGGATATTTTTGATTGTATTTTTGATGGTTTAGAATCGAAACAAATAAATCTTGCAGCAAGAAAACGCAATGAGCTTGCTGAAATTAAAATTTCCGTTGCTTTAGATTATTTTGATAGGATTTTAAGCAATTTAAAAGAGTTGGAAAATGCCAACTTAGATCAAATAGTTGAAGTATCTGATGATCTTGGAAAAGGAGTAATTGTTCAAAAATATACACTTGGTTCAGCTTTGATCCAGGCACATAGTCATGCTATTCATCATTTTGCAAGTTTAGGGTATATTATATGTCAATTGGGAATTGAATTGCCAGATGACGATTTTGGTTATAA
>CAZJCZ010000331.1:0-2223 GCA_964544575.1 uncultured Flavobacteriaceae bacterium
ATAATCAACGTTTGTAAATACCGTATCTTTCTGCTTCAACTCTCCATAAGGGAACGGTAAATTAGTATTCAGTTTTGTTCTTTTAGGGATTAAATAGGGTTCGCTTTCATCAAAATCATGGGTTACTAAAACACTTCCTAATCCTTCACGATAGATAGCCTTTCTTTTCATAAATCCGTATACTGAGGCAGTAGCTGATTTTGATTCATGATCAACCTCATCATCAGCAATATCAATTGGAGAAAAATTATTATCATTACTATCAGTAAATTCAAAATCTCTACCTGCTAAAAAAACAGATGAGCTCATATTTTTAGCCGAATATCCTGACATAATATTTAGTCGGGGATAATTTGCATAAACTATATAAACAATTGCAAGAATAAGCAATATAAAAAGAATTTTAATTGACCTTTTAATCATTTTATTTAGTATTATAATCGTCATAAAACTAATATAAATTAATCAAATCAAATTAGGGGATGTTTTGTAGTTTTGTATTTAGAACGATTCTAAAAAAGAAACATGTTTGATGTAGATAAAATAAGGGCTGATTTTCCAATTCTTAAACGTAAAGTTAACGGTAAACCGTTAGTATATTTTGACAATGCCGCAACATCGCAAACGCCCAAAATTGTAATTGATGCTATTGTTGATTATTATAGTAATTACAATGCTAATATTCATAGGGGTGTACATACATTAAGTCAGGAAGCAACTGTTGCCTACGAGCAAGCAAGGCAAAAAATTCAGGCACATTTTAATGCTAAGCATTTACACGAAATAATATTTACTTCAGGCACAACCCATAGTATCAACTTAGTAGCGTCCGGTTTCAGCTCCTTTTTAAAAAAAGGGGATGAAGTAATTGTATCTACACTCGAACATCATTCTAATATAGTGCCCTGGCAAATGCTTTGTGAACGAACAGGAGCAATATTGAAAGTTATTCCTATGAACGAAGAAGGAGAACTCTTACTTGATATATATGAAGAGTTACTTTCAAATAAAACAAAATTGGTTTTTGTTAATCATATTTCCAACGCATTAGGTACTATAAATCCTATTGAAAAAATAATAAAAAAGGCACATGATGTTGGAGCCGCAGTTTTAATAGATGGGGCTCAGGCCTGCCCTCATATTAAACCTGATGTTCAAGAATTGGATGTAGAATTTTATGTTACATCTGCACATAAAATGTGTGGACCCACGGGGATCGGAATGCTTTATGGTAAAGAGGAATGGTTGAACAAATTACCACCTTATCAAGGTGGTGGCGAGATGATCAAAGAAGTAACTTTTGAGAAAACTACGTACGCTGATCTACCCCATAAATTCGAAGCTGGCACGCCAAATATTTCGGGTGGAATAGCTTTTGGAGTTGCAATTGATTATTTAAACACTATTGGTTTTGATAATATTGCTCGCTATGAAAGGGAGTTATTAGATTACGGTACCAAGAAATTACTAGAGATAGAGGGATTAAGGATATATGGCACTTCTCCTTATAAAACTTCAGTAATTTCTTTTAATATTGAGGGCATACACCCTTATGACATTGGTTCAATAATTGATAAGCTAGGTATAGCTGTGCGTACAGGACATCACTGTGCCCAACCCATAATGGATTTTTATAAAATACCTGGTACGGTTCGTGCATCATTTTCCTTTTATAATACTAAAGAAGAAATTGATAAATTAGCAGAAGCTTTGCTGAAGGCAAAAAAAATGCTTACCTAAATTTAATATCATGAATAAAGCAATTCTATTTGTACTATTACCTATATTTCTAAGTTCATGTGGCACGAATAAGATAATTTATGTTGCTGATACAATGACAGATTGCGAAAGTGTTGCTGGTCAAAAATGTTTACAGGTAAAAGAAAATAAAGAAGATGAATGGACGCTCTTAAGCCAACCCATAGAAGGTTTTGATTATAAAGAAGGTTTTACGTCCAAAATTGAAGTCGATGTTATCAAAATTAAAAATCCACCAGTTCATAGTTCTTCTTTAAAATACAAATTGGTTCAAATTATTTATCAAGAGAAGAGTGAAGTAATTCAACAAGATTTAGGTTTGAAAGGAAAGTGGAAAGTATCGAAATTGGTTGGAATTGATAGTCTCACTAAATCACCTACCCTTGATATAGATCTAGATGCTAAAAAAATATCAGGTAATGCGGGTTGTAATAATTACGGAGCTTCTTTTTCAATTGATAAAGA
>CAZJCZ010000332.1:0-2222 GCA_964544575.1 uncultured Flavobacteriaceae bacterium
AGGTTCTTTTCAACTAATTTTTTATCAATTTTTGCTACGATCTCAAAATTCTTTAACCCATTCCATTTTGGAGCAATTAATAGATGCGCTGGAGATTGACTAATAAATCGCTCAATAATAATATCAGGTCTTAACAGTGCCACAAAATCAGTAATTAGATCTATATATTCTTCTACAGAAAAGAAGCTAAACATTTCTGGCTTTTCCTTAAATTGAATGGCCATCATCGTATGTTTTACCACTTGTAATTGATGTAGCTTCAATGTATTGATCGGCAATTTTGAAAGCTCGTTTGCATGATTCAAAATATCTTCTTTACTTTCACCAGGCAAGCCAATGATCATGTGGGCCCCTAAATGCAACCCTTTATTTTTTGAGAGTTCATAAGCGGCGACTGTTTCTTTAAAAGTATGACAGCGGTTCACCATTTTTAGTGTACTATCCAAGGTGCTTTCAACTCCAAACTCCAAAGAAATGTAGTACTTATTTGATAACTCAGATAAAAAATTAATGAGATCTTTATTAATACAATCTGGTCTCGTACCAATTACCAGTCCTATCACTTTAGGATGCTGTAGAGCCTCATTATACAATTTTTTCACTAAATCTATATCTGCATATGTATTGGTGTAGGCTTGAAAATAGGCTAAATATTGTTGTGTTTTATATTTTTTGGCAAAGATTTCAATGCCTTCATCCAATTGTTGAGTGACGCTTTTACTTGATTTACAATATTTAGGATTAAAAGTATTGTTGTTGCAATAGGTACAACCACCAACTCCTTTTGTGCCATCTCTATTCGGACAAGTAAAACCCGTATCCAGAGAAATTTTTTGAACACGTTCAGAAAATTGCTTCTTGATAAAAGAAGAGTAATCGTTGTACCGTTTGTTATTGTTGAATTGCATTTAATTTTCAACAAGCGTTGTGTTTTCTATGTCAATCGCTAACCATTTCTCTAAGGCCTGTATGAGTCTATTCTTTTCTGAATCGTTCATGTTCGCAATGCGTGCAGTTGCATGATGTTTACCCTCCATAAAAAACCATTGGGCATCTACTTTCTTATTGGGCCGTACTGCTGTGGCCGACCAGGTATCAATAGCGCCATAGATATAAATGAATTTATGGGCCTCGGTTTTGAGCCATTTATTTACATCTTTTAACAGTTGGCCATCAAAGGTGTACTTCATTTTATTCGGCAAAAAAGTGGCATGCGGATTGGCATTCGTAGGTAAAGCCTTTAAAAGCCCTTTGAAATCCTTCGTTTCGTAACCGTAATAACCCATTTCTGTAGCAGATTGGTAATAATGAGAGCCATAATCCTTCATCATCTGGTCACTGAAAAATGAAATATCAGAGACTGACAGCAGATAGGCCGTTAACTCTTCAATGGAAGCACTATCACCGGGTATCAGGTCGCAACTCTTGCCATATTGCCAGAAAGAGAATGGATACTCCAACACCGTAAATTCAAAGGCTTGCTCTAAGGTTAGATAGTTAAAATCTGACCTCGAACCCATACTATAGAATTTGAGCAGTGGCAAAACCTTTTCGCGATTTTTTAAGAGGTTTTCCTGAAAGTCCCTGACCTTTTTATGGCAAACATCCGTGCCGATGGTATCTAAGAATTTATAGATGCGCTGGTCTTCAAAGGCATTGTTGATAGGTGCCACATAGGGAACACTCACAGCAACGTCATCCGGGTAAAAATAGCGATAGAAAATGGTGGTTGCGCCCCCTTTACTGATGCCAGTACTGATCCATTTTTTTGTATAGATCTTGTCAAACAGTTGCTTGATATGATGCAGGTCTGCCGTGGCCTGTTTTAAATTCAAGTATTGATAATCTACTGGTTCTGGCATACTTTCTCCAAAAAAGCGATGCTCTACATCCAGTTGGTTTGCGTTTAATAGGTTTGTGAGTTCATAGACCCTGTTTTGATCTCGGTTATAACCTTCCGTAATAATAACCGTTGGCCGGTCGAAGCCCCTGTGTGTCAGATATACTTTTTGATAAAAGAAACCTTTTGATGGGTTGGCATGGTCTACCGGTTGTTTTATTTTTAAATGATAGACGGTTTCCACCTCTGTGGTGGTTTCTACCTTTTCAAAGATGAGGTCGGGGAGTTCAAATAATAAGTTTTCAAGGTTTTCAGTTTGTGCGGTTACCAGCGCATAGCCTATAAAAAATAGGAAGATTGAAAGGAGTTTTTTTCTCATTTT
>CAZJCZ010000333.1:0-2210 GCA_964544575.1 uncultured Flavobacteriaceae bacterium
TTCTCTCCTAGCATATACATTAATTTAGCGACTGCAGATTCTGTTGTAATATCATTCCCGTTTATCACCCCTATTTCTTTTAATTGTACACTTGTTTCATATTGACCTAATATTACACTTCCACCAATACACTGAGTAACATTAACAATATAAATTCCTTTCTTGATTGCTTCTTTCAACAATTCAATAAACCCAGGGTTAGTTGGAGCGTTTCCAGAACCGTAAGTTTCTAAAATAACTCCTTTTATTGATGGTATTTCCAATATACTCTTTACAACTTGTTTAGTAATACCGGGGAATAATTTTAAAATAACAATTCGGTCTTCTAATTTTTTTCTAAATATGGGTTTTGAATTTTCTTTTGAATCAAATAAGAGTTCATTATTAAATTTTAAATGCACACCACTTTCGGCTATTGGAGGGAGATTAGGTGATGTAAAGGCTTTGAATTGCTCGGCGTTAATTTTGGTTGTTCTATTAGCCCGGTACAATTTATATTCAAAATATAATCCAACTTCTTTAACAATAGGTAAATTATACTCATCTCTGGCTGATGCTATTTGAATAGCGGTTATTAAATTTTCTTTTGCATCAGTTCGCAAATCTCCTATTGGTAATTGTGAGCCCGTAAAAATAATTGGTTTGTCTAAGCCTTCAATCATAAAACTTATTGCAGAAGATGTATAAGACATAGTATCAGAACCCGTTAAAACAACAAAACCATCTTTTTCTTTATAATGTTTTTCTATTATTTCAATCATTTTTACGAAATAACCTGTGTTCATGTTAGATGAATCAATTGAATTTTCAAAAGAAACAGTTTCTATATGACAAGGGATTTGATTTAGTTCTGGTATATTTTCATGTAGATGGTCAAAATCAAACGCTTTTAAAGCATTAGATTCATAATCTTTAATCATACCAATAGTACCTCCAGTATATAATAGAAGTATTTTTGGTTTTTTTGCCAATTTGTCACGTGAGATATCAATGTGCTTTTTCAACATATAAATATTTGTTTTTCAGCATATTAAATTTAAACTAGTAATATTAACATATTTTTTTGTTACTCATTATAATTTGGAATAATATATGCTATAAATTTACAAGATTAATTAAATTTAGATCAATATTAAATATTAAATATATATGTTAGGTTTTTATATTATTATCGGAGTAATTTCTTTGTTAAGCTGGCTAGTGAGTAATAAACTGAAGAAGAAATTTAAACACTATTCTAACCTGCACCTTCGCAATGGAATGAGTGGTGCAGAAATTGCACAAAAAATGTTAATAGATCATGGTATAACAGACGTTAAGGTTATTTCTACACCAGGAATGCTTACTGATCATTACAACCCAAAAAATAAAACGGTAAATTTAAGTGAAGGTGTTTATAATCAAAGAAATGCGGCGGCAGCGGCAGTTGCTTCACACGAAGTAGGTCATGCGGTACAGCATGCAAAAGCGTATGAATGGTTACAATTGCGTTCAAAATTAGTTCCAACCGTAAGTGTAACATCCAAATTATCACAATGGTTAGTTATTGGGGGAATAATTTTAGGAGCGGCGTCTGGCAATACAGGAATAGGATTTATTATTGCTATAATAGGTTTAGGATTTATGGCTTTAGCAACTATATTTAGTTTTATCACATTACCAGTGGAATATGATGCCAGTAATCGAGCATTGGCATGGCTAAAAACTAATAATATGTTAAGTCAAGATGAATACGAAGGTTCTCAAGATGCACTAAAGTGGGCCGCCAGAACATATTTAGTAGCTGCTTTAGGCTCTTTAGCAATGCTCTTATATTGGGGGTTACGAATTCTGGGAGGAAGAGATTAAATTTTTAACTGTCGGTCAATTTGTTGATCTAATGATATGAAGGTTTCAGTTCTTGAAACCCCTTTAATTGCTTGAATTTGCCTGTTTAATACATCCATTAAGTGCTCATTATCCTTGCATAAAATTTTGACAAAAATGGCATAATTACCGGTAGTATAATGGCTTTCTATGACTTCATCTATTTCTTTAAGACGTTTCAACGCCTCTTTGTAAGTACTAGCCGCGTCTAAAAAAATGCCTACAAAAGCCAACGTTTTAAACCCTAATATCTTCGGGTTAATAATGAACTTAGATCCCTTTAATAATCCGGTCTTTTCTAATTTTCTTAATCGTTGATGGATAGCAGCCCCTGAAATTCCAAC
>CAZJCZ010000334.1:0-2204 GCA_964544575.1 uncultured Flavobacteriaceae bacterium
CTCCTGCAGAAATTGGAAAGAAGGTAGCTGAAGTTTTAAGCTAACCTAATTATTATAAATTAAAAAAGCCTGTCAATATTGAATATGACAGGCTTTTTATCGTTAACCAACTAAAATTTAGGTTTTAATTTCTTCGGGTTTTTCTTTTAAATTTTCATCTAAAAATTTCGCCATTGCTTTATAAAAATCAAACCTATTTTCCTCATTTCTAAAGCCATGCCCTTCGTTTTCTTTTAACATATATTGAACATTGACTCCATTTTTCTTTAATGCTTCTACCATCTGATCTGATTCAGATTGTTTTACACGAGGGTCATTTGCCCCTTGTGCAATAAATAATGCTGCCTTAATTTTATCAACATTAAAAACAGGGCTATTAGCTTTCATCATTACACTGTCTATCGTATTTGGATCACCAACCATTTCATACAGCATTTTTTTGTAAGGCTCCCAATAAGGCGGTATGGTTTCCATAAATGTAAATAAGTTAGCAACTCCAACATAATCAACTGCAGCAGCATATAGATCAGGTGTATTCGTGATGCCTGCCAAAGTAGCATATCCTCCATAACTTCCGCCATAAATTGCCACACGTTTAGGATCTGCAATACCTTCATCAATTAACCATTTAACACCATCTGTAACATCATTTTGCATTTCTTGACCCCATTTTTTAAATGAGCTTTCCCAAAACTTTTTCCCATAACCAGTTGAACCTCTAAAGTTCATTTGCAATACTGCATAACCTCTATTGGCTAATAATTGCACTTCAGGATTGAAGCCCCAATTATCTCTTGCCCATGGCCCACCATGAGGATTAATAACAACAGGTAAATTTTTCGCTTCGCGGCCTACTGGTAAAGTTAAGTATCCATGAATGGTAATTCCATCTCTCGAAGTATAAGTTATTGGTTTCATTTCGGCCATTTGCTCAGATTTTACCCAAGGACTTAAATCGGCCAAATGATCAATTTTATTATTTTCTTTATCATAATAATAATACGAACCTCTAGTTTTGTCGTTTCCAACATAAACTAAAAATTTATCTTCGTTCTTATTGCTAGAAGTTAAATAGTATTCGTTATCAGCCCCTAATTCTTCTTCTAATTTAGAAAAAATCGTCTCCGTCTCTTTATCAAGATACTTTCTGTTCAATTTAGCTTTCGTATAACTTATTACTGTTGGTACTTTTCTCTTATTGGAGTATGAAATTCCATCAACATCGACTTCATTATTAATGAAAATTTCTTCGAGTTCTTTCTTTTCTTTAAGATCATACTTTACGATTGCCGCTTTATCTCTGCCTAGGTTTGATACAGCATAAACAATACTTCCATTATCAAAATCAAAAAACTGCGGTGCTAATGTTTGTTTAAAATTTGTCGTTATAACATCTTCAAACGGTTTATCCTCATTATCACGATACATTATTGTATTGTCAACTCCATTAGTAACATATGCAAGCCGAATTTTACCATCATGATCAGTACCCCAGCCCGTAATATTACCTGGATTTTCGTATAATAATTTCATTTCACCGGTTTGGATATTTATTCGATAAGGATCAAATACCTGAGGATTCCGTTTATTTAAACCAATGATCATTTCCTCTTCATTGTCTTCAAGATCGTCAATAATTTGAGCCCTAACGCCATCAAATGGTGTCAGATCTTTTTCATTCGTTCCATCTCTATCAACTGCAAATAAGTGAAAATTTTCATTACCTCCTTGATCTCTAATATAAACCAATCGGTTATTATTAGCCCAAAAATATCCTGATAGATCGCGATCAGTTACACTTGTAACTCTAATAACTGAATCATTATCGAACTTTCTAACATGGATATTCATTCTACTTTCAAATGGAGCCATGTACGCTATATATATACCATCTGGTGAGAGTCTGAAAGTTCGTTTTTCTGAATTTTTAAAGAAATCTTCAACTGGAATAGTTGGTGGAGGGTTAAGCGCTATAGTATCGCTCTTTTTTGTGTCTTTACAAGCTAACATTAATAAAAATATTAATGAGAGTAGTGTCAATTTTTTCATATAAATAAGATTTGAAGTTTATAACAAGACGTGAAGCTATAAAAAAAGTTACAAGAATTATTAAATAAAATGTTAAAACATGATTCAAGCTTTTATTCACTTGATTCTTGAATACTTACTGAAGTATTTTATTATCTTTGAATTCGATTAAATAC
>CAZJCZ010000335.1:0-2198 GCA_964544575.1 uncultured Flavobacteriaceae bacterium
AGCACTGACAAAAAAATTCGGAACACTTTCTTTAGACAACCTTATTATAAAACAAAAATAAAGGAAACTTCTATGAAACAAAGATCACATAATTTGAAAAGTAGAAAACCTATTGGTTTTGTTTTATTATTATTTATCTCGCTCAATATAAATTCACAACAAAGCACTGATACCATTATCAATTATGATGATGTTATTACCTTTAAACCACCTTCTGACAAATTTATTCCTCTTCTATTGCAAACCCACAAGGAACAGTTACGGTTCGGACATCAAAACAGTTATTCTCTAAAACCGGATGGTACTTATATAAGCCCTCATAAACAACCTGCTATTTTTAAAAAAATAGATAAAAAAAACACTCAATTACAATACAGCCATCAAGGTATTTATGAACTTTTAAAATTAAAGTTTATGAACCAAGAATATACCGATATAGATAAAGAGTTGTTGACCAAATACAATAGCAATATGTATTTAAAAGATAAAAACTCTTATAATGCACAACAGCATCTGCTAAAACTTGCGAATGCAATCGCGAGCAATAAAGAAATGTACCGTTATTTTTGTAATCCAAAAAAGGAAGATTGTGCCATTACAGCTGATAAGAATGTATATTATTATAGAAATATGATTGGTGGAAATTGGGGAGGTAAAGAAACTAATGAATTTCAAACCTTAAAAAGTTATACTTCTTATGTTCAGAATAACTTAGAAGACTTGCAACAATGGAGTAATACAATATTTCCTGACAATATTGTTGAAGGATTTCTTGTGATAAAAACTTATTTCAGAGAATACGATTTTAAAAATCAAGGTTATTGGATACGTCTTAACCCAACTGGTCAAAATGATTTTTTACTCAGTTATATGGGTTTAGAACCTACCAACCCTAATGAACGAAAATTGGTAGATCCGCGAGGGGTAAGTATCTTATATAAAATGATTCCTTCAGAAGCAGAAAAACTATCTGATGCACAAAAAAGGAATATTTTTATGGTATTTAAAATTAAAGCTACCTTAAAAGATTTAGAACAGCAATACACTCGCTTCAACGTTAGATACATATTAACGAGTTCTATTATTGAATTTTTTTGGGATGAAAGCCTTACCAAAAAAATAACTGCCCTTTCAATTGATACTATGATTACCAAATAAACACATTAAAATGAAACAAAAAACACACTCCTTCAAAAGTTTATTATTCTTACTAATACTAAGTATTCCGATAATTACTATAGGGCAAAATTCAGATAAGAATACCATTACGTATACCTCACCTTCTAAAGACTTCTTAGACATCACAATACAAAGTCACAAAGGATTACCCCGATTTGGACATCTATATTACCATACCGGAGTCACACCTCCTACAAACCCAGTCGCTTATAATATACTAATAGGAATGAAATATTTAACCATAATCTATGCAGACATGGATAAAAGCAAACTTTCTAATTATGATAATAATCAAAAACAATTAAAAAATTACCATTCTGTGAAAGCACAAAATCATTTAAAACAATTGGCAGGGCAGGTATGTTCTGATGCTCTTTTAGAGAAATATTTCTGTGATACATCTACTACTGCAAAATGTACATTTATTGATGCATACGGGCAGCGAAAAAATATTAATTATTGGGGAGGCACACGTACTAATCAATTTCAACAAATGCGTAGTTATAAAAGTTTTGTTACAAACCATCTTGAAGCGTTACAAAACTGGAGTAATACTTTTTTTAAAAAAGGCACAGAAATTGGATACATGGTAAGTAGGTCAAGTGTAGTAAACTTATCAACAAGCACTAGGTCATCAAAAGCATATGATTTTCAAAAAAAAGGATATTGGTTAGGAGGAATGATTGGAGATGGTGGTCATCCTATACCTATTCTTGAGTTTGCAGCATTTACTGAGAATGAAAAAAAAATAAAAAATAATTCTTCTAAAATATTTTTATCTATTAACCCGGAAAAGGCAAAAAAACTTTCTTTAGCCGTAGGTTCTCCCTTATTCACAGTAGCAAAGGTTAAAATTTATCACAATAAAAAAACACCAGTATCTGATGGTGTAAGAGTACCATTTTCTTTTGAATTAGAAAATCCAATCATAGAAGTTTATAAAGACCAAGCACTAACCAATAAAATTGGCGAAATCAATGTAGATAAACTCGTTTTCAAATATTAACCTCTTTTAAATC
>CAZJCZ010000336.1:0-2191 GCA_964544575.1 uncultured Flavobacteriaceae bacterium
TTTGAAGATCTAATCCTAAAATATTGGCTTTATCTTTTAGCTGAATTTGAATCTCCTTTATACCAGCAGGATCATTGTCTGAAACATCTTTTAATATTGAGTTAGCAATTAATTCAGCTTTTAGCTCCTCTTTTGCGGCTTTAAGTTCTGTTATATTATTTCCTAATAAGGATACAGCCACAGGACTTCCTCCAAAATTACCTCCAGAACCAAAAACCAAGCTTTCTACTCCATACACTTTCCCTGTTAACTCACGTATTTTATTTGTGACTTCTTGAGATGCTAAATCGCCTCGCAACTCTCCTGGTAATAAATTTACTGTTAATGTTGCATTGGATGTTCCTGGACCAATTCTCTTGATCACATTTTGTACAACAGATTCACCATCAAATTGTTTTATGTCATATTCGTCATTTACTATCCAAACATTTTTTTCAATACTTGATATGATGGAATCTGTAATCATTTCATTCGTTCCTTGTGGCATTTTAAGGTTTATAGACACTCTATCACTGGCTATTCTTGGAAAGAATGACATACCTACAATTCCTCCACCAATGGCTCCTATACTAAATATTAATAAGGCGATTGGAATGGCAAATCCGAGAAACTTGTTCTTTAAAAAAAAACGTAAATATGGAACATAAACAGCATCTCTAAATTTTATCAAATATTTATCTGCACCTTTATTTAATTTTATAAAAAAGGCATTTACTTTATTTGGATGTCTGTCTTCACGTTGCAACGCTTTGGAATGCGCAACGTGAGCTGGTAATATGATTAGTGCTTCAATCATTGAAACCAATAAGGTCAGGATAACCACCGTTGAAACTTCTCCAAAAAATTCTCCCATCCTTCCATCTAAAAAGAAGAATGTTGAGAAAGCAATCATGGTTGTTAACAATGCAGATACAACGGGTGGTAGCACTTCAATAGTCCCATCAATAGCTGCTCTTATTGGTGATTTCCCTTTTTCGTAATGATGATAAATATTCTCTCCAATAACAATACCATCATCTACGAGAATACCAATAACGATAATCATTCCGAAGAGTGATAGTACATTAATTGTAACTCCCATTTGAGCTGCAAAAATAAACATTCCAAAGAATGAAATTGGAATTCCAACCGCAACCCAAAAGGCCAATCGTGCATTTAAAAATATGGCTAAAAATAACAATACAAGGGCAACTCCCATTAAGGCATTTTTCACTAATAACTCGGTACGCTGATTTAACGTAATTGATGAATCGCTCGATACATCTAATTGAACATTATCATATTGCTGGTTGAATTTATCAATGTATTGTTTAACATCTGCTGCTGATACAATTAAATCTTCATTATTAGTATTGCTTACCGAAATATTGATGGATTTTTTACCATTAAAAAAGATTCTATCTGGAGTTTCTGACCAAGTATCCTTTACATCTGCTACATCTTTTAATCTGATTATATTTCCGTTAGGTTCAGCTCTAACAATAATGTTGAACAGTTCATTACCATGATACGAACGGTTTCTTGCTCTAATAAGATAATCTTCCTCACTTGTTTTAATATTTCCACCAGTGATTAAAATATTGGTTCTGCTTACTGCATTAGCAACATCTTGAAACGAAAGGTTATACGCTCTCAAATCGTTTTCTCTTACCGAAATAGCTATTTCTTCAGCTGGAAAACCAGAAATTGCAACTTGAGAAATTCCTTCAATCCCTCTTAAATCATTTTCAACTTCTCTTGCATATTGTTTTAAGGTTACCAATGGTATATTTTCTCCACTCAAAGTGAAACTAATGGTTGGTCTAATGGTTTCTACCTTTGCAATAATTGGAGGTTCCATTCCTGTTGGAAACGAAGGAACTCTATCCACTGCGTTTTTAACGTCTGCTAAAACTACATCAATATTTTTACCCTTTACAGTCTCAACGCTTATGCTCGCGGAATTTTCTTGTGATACAGATGTCACCCGCTCAACTCCAACAATACCTTTAAGATTATCTTCAATTTTAAGTACAACTCCTTCTTCCATTTCTGCTGGAGAAGCACCAGGATAAATCAGATTTATTCTGATTAATTTTGAATCTGTTAACGGAAAAAATGAGGATTTAATTGAACTTACTCCAATTGTACCAAAAATTATGAATGCAAAAATTAAAACATTAACAGCAACAGGGAATTTTATAAAATAACT
>CAZJCZ010000337.1:0-2179 GCA_964544575.1 uncultured Flavobacteriaceae bacterium
TTGTTTGTATTTGCTGTTTGGAATATTATAAATGAGTTGACGGGAAAACGAACAACCCACAAAAAGGGCAATCTAAAAATATTAAGCAAGATACTGTTTGCATTGCTGATTTATTTCATCGCTATACCACAAATAGGATATTTTTTATCAACACCACTATTTTTAATAGGAGGCATGTATATTATGAATTATAGAAAGTGGTCATTGATGATAATTAATGCTTTTGGATTTGTCTTGTTTTCATATTTGGTTTTCGATCTGGTATTACGTATAGAATTGCCATTAGGGAATATGTTTTAAGAAAAGAAAAAATTAACCCTCGCTTTAGTATCAAACTAGGGTGACGGAAGGAAAAATAAAAACGAATTATGGATTTATTGCACAATTTGGGATTAGGCCTATCAGAATTGGGACATTTTATGCCTTTGCTAATGATTGTTATTGGTGTAATAGTCGGGATTATGGTAGGTGTATTACCAGGACTTTCTCCATCCATTGGTGTTGCATTGATGCTTCCAGCAACATTCGGAATGGATCCAATGAGTGCGTTAGTATTATTGACATCTGTATATCTCTCGTCTAATTACGGAGGTTCCATTACAGCCATTGCCATCAATACTCCCGGAACTCCAGGAGCAGTTGCTACAACTTTTGATGGTTATGAATTGACTAAGCAAGGTAAACCTCTACATGCGCTACAAACTTCTCTTACAGCTTCTACCGTTGGAGGGTTGGTAGGAACTATTATTTTAATCCTTTTTTCAATACCTCTAGCAAAATTAGCTTTATCATTTGAGTCCTATGAATATTTTGCCCTGGGTGTTTTTGGTATGACCATTATATCTTCCCTTGCCGGTAACAATCCAGCAAAAGGTTTTATTTCATCCATAATGGGACTCCTTTTAGTCACGATTGGATTTGACACGCAATTACCATTTTCTCGTTTCAACCTAGGCGTGTCAGAATTAGCAGATGGTATTGAATTTATTCCTGCATTGATCGGGTTGTTTGCATTGGGAGAGATTTTTTATAGCATAGAGCATTTTGAAGTATTAAAAAAAGAAAAGCAGGAAAAGAAAACTCTTTTTAAAAAACAATCGTTACCTATTGCTAAATTGTGGAAACTTAAAACGTTGATGCTACGCTCATCTATTATTGGAACTTTAGTAGGATGTATACCTGGAGCAGGTGGTACCATAGCTACATTTATCGCCTATAATGATGCCAAAAATAGCAGCAAGAATCCTGAAAAATTTGGTAAAGGTTCTCTAGAAGGTGTTGCGGCTCCCGAAGCCGCTAATAATGGTTCGGTAGGAGGTGCACTGGTACCTTTACTTACTTTAGGTATTCCTGGTAGTGCTTCAACGGCTGTATTGATAGGAGCGCTAATGATTCACAAACTCAACCCTGGTCCTGAGTTATTTGCAAAAGAACCTGGCATCGTTTACGGATTGTTTATCAGCTTATTTATCGCTAATATCGTTATGCTTGTTGTTGGTTTGTTGGGTAATAAATTATGGGTGAAGATTATCGCTGCCCCCAAAAAAATACTTTTCCCTATTATCATTGCCCTGTCCTTTATCGGCAGTTATTTTATTCAAAACTCTCTTTTTGATGTTGGTACCTGTATTGCTTTTGGTTTATTTGGATGGCTACTGAAAAGGGGTGGTTTTCCAACCGCACCAGTTATTTTGGGCCTAATTCTTGGTAATATGATCGAAGAAAACCTACGTCTTTCACTCATCAAAGGAGACCTCATAGATTTAGTCACGAGGCCCGGAAGTTTGATCATTCTTATATTAGCATTATTGTCCTTTTTCTTACCTTATGTAAAAAAGCGTTTTAATAAAGCACCAGTGCAAACATAAGATATCACAATAAGTATATGTTCCAGATATATTACTTTTATTTGACCAAATAATGCTAATAATTTTCTTGATCAGAATAAGCCGTTAGGCGTAATTCCCAACCATTTAAAATAGGTCATTGCCATAATTATAGAAGCTATCCACGCAATAATCTGCATGGTGATCCCAAATTTAAAACCGTCTGTCATGCTATATTGATCAGTCGAATATAGGAGTAATGCAGGTTTACTATTAAACGGTAATGTATATACATGTTCTATAAGCATGGCTACAGGGAAAGCTAAACTCATAATAGGATAATCAAAACGAAT
>CAZJCZ010000338.1:0-2166 GCA_964544575.1 uncultured Flavobacteriaceae bacterium
GTAATTTCTTATGAGGAAGCCATGGAATTGTCTCATTTTGGTGCCAAGGTTATTTATCCTCCTACCATTCATCCGGTATTGCAAAAGGGAATTCCCATTCTTATTAAAAACACCTTAGAACCTGATCAAAATGGAACCTTAATTACTACAAAACAGCGTGATAATAAAGTTCCTGTAAAAGGCATCAGTCATATAGAAAATGTTACCCTAATAACGCTTGAAGGTTCAGGTATGGTAGGTATTCCTGGGTTTTCAAAAAGATTGTTTGAAACGTTGGCTGCTAAAAACATCAATATTAAATTGATAACACAGGCATCTTCCGAACATTCTATTTGTATTGGCATTGATGATAGTAATGCTGATAAGGCTAAAAGAGTGATTGACGAAGTATTTGAGTTTGAGATCATAAGAGGCAGATTAAAACCACTAGTGATTGAAAAACATCTTTCTATTGTTGCGCTGGTTGGAGATAATATGAAAAGTCATCAAGGCATTAGCGGAAAAATGTTCAGTACGCTGGGCAAAAACAATGTGAATATTAGGGCTATAGCTCAAGGTGCTTCCGAGAGAAATATCTCTGCTGTGATAGCAACTAAAGATGTAAAGAAAGCTTTGAACAGCTTGCATGAGAGCTTTTTTAGAGATAATTATAAGCAGTTAAATCTATATATTACTGGGGTTGGCAATGTGGGTGAAAAATTGATTGAACAGATAAAGCAGCAACAACAATACCTACTTGATAACTTAAAAATTAATTTAAGGATCATTGGTTTATCCAATTCTAAAAAGATGTATTTTAATGAAAAAGGCATATCCTTAAAGACATGGAAAGAACAATTAAAAGAAGGTATAGAGGCGTCATTAGAAGGATTTTTAAATAACATTATTTCTTTTAACCATAGAAATAGCATTTTTGTAGATATAACGGCTAATGAAAAAGTTGCCGGTATGTACAAAGAATATTTAAAAAATAGCATTACGGTGGTTGCCTGTAATAAAATTGCTTGTTCGTCTGAATATGACGATTACAATGAATTAAAAGAATTGTCATTAGAATATGACTCTCCATTTTTATTTGAAACCAATGTGGGAGCAGGATTGCCAGTGATAGATACGCTAAATAATTTAATTGCTTCGGGTGATGTTGTAATTAAAATTCAGGCAGTACTTTCAGGGAGTTTGAATTTTATTTTCAATAATTTCACTTCTAAAACTAAATTTCATGATATTGTAAAACAGGCTCAAAAAGAAGGTTATACAGAACCTGATCCAAGAATTGATCTTAGTGGTGTTGATGTTGCTAGAAAAATATTAATATTAGCCAGGGAGAGCGGAGTAAAATTGAATTTAGAAGATATCGTTAATAATTCTTTTTTGACACAAAAAAATCTTGAAGCTGATTCTGTTGATGACTTTTATAGTTCTCTAATTGATGAAGCTGAACACTTTAATGTTTTGCTCGCTAAAGCCGAAAAAAATAATTGCCAATTAAAATATGTAGCTGAATTTAGTGAAGGAAAAGCAACAGTTGGCCTTAAGGAAATCCCTGAAGGGCATCCGTTCTATAATTTAAAAGGAAAAGATAATATTGTGATGTTCTATACAAATCGATATCCAGAACAACCTATGATAATTAAAGGAGCCGGGGCAGGTGCTGATGTTACTGCATCGGGTCTTTTTGCTGACATCATTAAAATAGCAAGTAATTAAAATGAATGAGATTAAAATATTTTCACCGGCAACAGTAGCTAACGTTTCCTGTGGTTTCGATGCCCTGGGTTTCGCCTTGAATGCAATTGGTGATGAAATGATCCTTAGGAAAACAAAATCTCAAGGAGTTACAATCAGTAAAATTGAAGGAGCAAAATTAACCTATGATATAAAGAAAAATGTTGCTAGTGTTGTTGCCTTAACTATGTTGAATACAACAAAATCTAATTTTGGTATTGACATTCAATTATTTAAAAAGGTTAAACCAGGTAGCGGACTCGGCAGCAGTGCTTCGAGTGCCGCAGGAACAGCTTTTGCAGTAAATGAATTGATGGGTAAGCCCTTCTCTAAGTTGGAATTAACTGAATTCGCACGTATTGGAGAAAAAGTTGCTTGTGACTCCCCTATTGCTGATAATGTAGCCGCAGTTATTTATGGTGGTTTTATTTTAGTAAA
>CAZJCZ010000339.1:0-2129 GCA_964544575.1 uncultured Flavobacteriaceae bacterium
AGGCATGGCTGGCCCGTTCTTTAAATATGTCCACTGGACTTATTTTTTACGTTCCGTCCTCTGTCGGAAATCGAAGATGGTCAGCATTTCGTAGTCGATACAGTCAATGAAATTTATTTATTCAGGCAATTTAAATCCACCTTGAAACTCCTGCATGCATGAACTATCCGGTGCTTTAGTAGGGTCATTAATAAATTCATTTAACATCAATGGTAAACACGGGGTCATTGCTACCTCAGAATGTGCCATACCCTTAAAAATGTAAACATAAGAATTACTCAATCCTTCAGCAATTTTCTTAGCATATTTAGGCGGACAAACATGGTCATATTCTCCACAAAGCATTAAGGTTGGCACATTATTATTTATGGGCGAATTATCTACTCGTATCGCATTAACTCCCCAGATCTCTGCCATCCTTTTGTTAAACTGTGGACTGTGCCACGCTGTTTTAAGACCGTTGTATAAGGTTTTATATTTTTCATTATAAGGGTAACGTTCTGAAAAGCTATTAACAAATTCACTTGCCATAATGCTGTAACCAATACCGTGACAAAAAGTCTCCTGTGGTGCAGAATTATTTATAGTGGCTGTTAAGTCAGAATAATCTCCGTTGAGTAACTTATGAACGGTTAAAGGCAATTGACTATTCCAGTACATTCCAAAAGTAAGCCATCGGGATATTTTATCACCGGTTATATAGTAGTCAAAATTTTCTCCTTTCTCATCCTTTATTTCAACCTTTACAGGGTTTTGATTCAAACTATCAAGCATATGAAGAAAACGGTTCTCGAGATCAGGGTAAGCAGTTTTATATCTGTCATCAGTTTCACAAATATTAAAGATAGTTTCCATGGTGGCAATGGTATTGGCATTTGATGCGGCAAGATTTTCCTTAATATCTACAATGGCTGTCATTATTACAGAATGGAGGCTTTCAGCATGATATTTAAGTAAATACTGGGCTGTTAATGTACCGGCAGAAAAACCGAAAACACTATATTTTTGATAATTCAATGCTTTCATTACCATATCAATATCGTTGGCTATTGCACGGTTGTTAAATGCAGATAAGTTTATACCTGCCTCTTCAAATCTATCATGTGCCTTTTTTACAGATTTTAACATAAACTCAAGCGTCTCATCAGATGACATGTTTAATTTATGCAACTCTTTTTCACATTCAAAAACTTCAGGGCAATATAAGTTTGGTATGGAAAAATAGGTGCCCCTTACATCAATAAGAACAACATCATGTTTGCTGAGTAACATCTTCCCCAGATCACCATTCATAAGTTTTGTGAAACTCCCAATATTTGACTCTCCTGGTCCTCCGCTCATCAATATAAGAGGTTCCGGAGCAGGCTTTTCGTTATAGCTATGAAATGTAGCAACTGCTATTTTCATTGTCTTGTTATTCGGTTCGTCATAAAATTCAGGAACGGTTACATATCCAAAATTAACTTCCTTTCCATCAACCAAACCCTCAGGCAATTCAAATGGGAATGGGGCTTCTTCAAACTTCCCAATATCAAAATTAGACTGACAACTGATAAATGAAAATGCAAAAATTCCAATTAATAAAAGAAAGGTTTTTCTCATGACGGTTTATTTTAATTTATAGATGAGTACTCAAAGCTAAAGACTTAAAAACTATCATTTTATGATTTATATCATTAATAGGTTTTAGGAGATTTTAAAGATCAAGAGTTTTATTTTTAGACAAGGCCAGATAGAGATTTGGCTACGCCGAACTTACGTTTTTCGCCGCTTGCGAAAGCATGCTAGTTCGATATGAAAAAAAGTACCCAACTGTTCTCGATACAATCCCATCCCGAGTAATCGGGATCGGGATCACTCGAACTGACGGTCTTGGTTTTGCCGTAATGCATTGGGGGTAAATCTAACTTTTTTTGTTTGGAGACAGTGTGCTCCCAAAGGTAAAAAACGCGACACCCTCTTATGGGTGTAGTATTGATCTAATGATCAGGTAAGGCGTCAAATTCTTTTTTTTTATCTTTCAGCCACGTTGCCATAGCGTCAGAATCAGACGATTGCATTAATGCTCTCATTTTATTCATGGCTTCTAAATGCGGCTTGTCATTTTTTTGAAACATCTCCATACCGTG
>CAZJCZ010000340.1:0-2120 GCA_964544575.1 uncultured Flavobacteriaceae bacterium
GTTTTGAGGTTAAACTTGAAAAATGAATACTCTAGCATGGTCCAAGATAAAAAATTAGGAATACGTTAAATATATTAAATTGTTAATAATTAACAATATAATGAGTCTTATTTTATGAATTTAACTAAAAAGTTGCTTTTGTAATATTAAATTAATAACTTTATGTGAACCTTAATATTAACTAATTTAATACTATGAAAATTACAAAATTTATTGCATTGGCTTCGGCCGTATTATTACTTTTCGCTTGCGAACAAGAAGAAGTTTTTATGAATGATTCTCTTGAAAAATCAGCAATTTCAACTAAAAGCGCTTCAAGTAACAATTCTTACATGGTTATTTCTAAATCTGAAACTTTATCGAATGACTTAGAAACAAGTATCAAAAAATATGGAAAAATAATTAGAACTATTCCTGAAATTGGTATTATAGTTGTAGAATCTTCCGATGCTAACTTTGAGAAAAAAGCTGCGAAGATAGCTAATGTAAGATCTATAGTTCCTGATTTATCCGTACAATGGATAGAACCAGTGGATTTTGATCAAATGGCAAATCCTGTTAGTATCGGAGACGATGAACAATATTTTAATAGACAATGGGGAATGGATGCTATTGATGCTCCCGAAGCATGGAATGCTGGATATCAAGGAGAGGGTGTCAAAGTATTTATTTTAGATAGTGGGATTGATAAATACCATCCTGATTTGAGCCCACAATTAAACACAGATTTATCCACTTCCTTTGTACCTAAAGAAGATTATTGGACCGTTAAGGACAGTTTATATTTTCATCATGGAACGCATGTCGCCGGTATCATTGCTGCCGCAGATAATGTATCTACCGACTTAAATACTGGTGTGATTGGTGTAGCCCCAAAGGCAGAGATTGTTGCTGTGAAAGTATTATCAGAAGTTACAGGTTCAGGATTCTTTAGCTGGATAAATGAAGGAATTGTTTATGCTGCGAATAACGGTGCAGATGTGATCAATATGAGTCTAGGCGCTGTCTTAAATAAAAATGGCAAAGTCTATGATGAAGAGGGTAATCTGGTTGGAAGATATTCACCAAAAAGTGTACAGGAAGTTATTCATGCTCAGCAAAGAGCAATTAACTATGCTTATAAAAAAGGTGTAACCATTGTGGTAGCAGCAGGTAATGATTATATGAATGCTGATGGAAATGGCTCAACGGTTATTTTACCAGCAGATTTAAATAATGTAATTACTGTTTCAGCCACAGCACCATATGGATGGGCATATGATACCACAACTAATTTGGATGAACCTGCTTCTTATACAAATATTGGAAGATCATTGATTGATATTGCTGCTCCTGGGGGAGATTTTGATTTTCCATATAATTTTTGGTGGTATGACATGGTTTATAGTACAATAAGCGGTGGATGGACATGGACAGCAGGGACCAGTATGGCATCACCACATGTTGCGGGTGTAGCTGCCTTAATAATTGGTAAAAATGGAGGAGAAATGGCTCCACACGAAGTACAAAAACAATTGTTTAATACCGCTGATAAAATAGATACCAATGGTAAAAGTCTTTTTTATGGTAAAGGCCGTGTAAATGCTTTTAGAGCTGTAACTGAGTAAATTATATGAAATAAATTAATTTCATATAATTTAAAATCCCGCTTATAGCGGGATTTTTTGTAAAACATTATATTGGTTTAATTAAAAAATTTCAATAGCAACCTTTAGTAATCTAAACCTAAAAAGCCTTTTCCTATCCCGATAATTATCGAGAGGAATAGGCTTTTTAAAAACCACTAAACTTTGTTTATAGATTCCCGTTTTCACAGGGATGAAAATTCAAAGGGAACCTCAATATAAAATCGAGGAGTCAAAATTTTAATTAAAAACAATATTTGTTTTCTTCTGTGACTTTATCAGCAATAATGTTTCTTAATTCAATGATATTAGGCATATTAACATATTTTATATATCGTCTTAAGCCCATTAACATCATACGCTGTTCATCCCCTTCAGTAAAGGAAATTATTGAGTGTTTTCCTCTGGTTTCGATCACATCTATTGCTTGGAATAAATTCAATTTTGCCATAGCTATTTGCTCTTTCACCTTTTCTTCGCCTTTATTTTTAGCTA
>CAZJCZ010000341.1:0-2119 GCA_964544575.1 uncultured Flavobacteriaceae bacterium
ATGAAAAAATTATTAATATTAGGTGCAGGAACTGCTGGCACGATGATGCTTAATAAATTATATAAAGAATTAGATAAAGATGAGTGGGAGTTAACTATAGTAGACCAATTCAAAACACATTATTACCAACCTGGTTTTTTGTTTATTCCATTTGGAATTTATAATAAACAAGATGTTACCAAGCCAAAATATGACTTTTTCCCTGCTGGAGTAAATGTTATATTTAGCCCCATCGATAAAATTGTTGGTGAAGAAAATAAGGTTCACTTAGAAGGAGGCCAGGTATTAAATTATGACTTTTTGATTATTGCAACCGGAACACAAACACATCCTTCAGAAACAGAAGGTTTAAAAGATAAATTATGGTATAAAGATATTTTTGACTTTTACACTATAGAAGGAGCTGTTGCATTACATAAAAAATTTAAAGATTGGGAAGGTGGTAATTTAGTAATGTGTATTCCAGAATTACCATACAAATGTCCTGTTGCCCCTATTGAATTTGTTTGTTTGGCTGAAGCTTATTTTTCTGAAAGAGGTATGCGGGATAAAGTTAATATTTCATATGTTACCTTAATGTCTGGTGCCTTTACAAAACCAGTAGCTTCAAAAGTATTGGGTGATCTTCTTGAAGAAAAAAATATTGAAGTAGTTCCAGATTTTTATTTAAGTCATGTGGACAATGACAATAAAAAAATAGTTTCATACGATGAGCAAGAAATTCCTTTTGACATTTTAACCATTGTACCTGTAAATATGGGTTCTGAAATGATTGAAAGAAGTGGTTTAGGTGACGATATGAACTATGTGAAAACTGATAAATTTACATTACAATCAGAACAGTTTGAAAATATATTCGTTATTGGTGATGCTGCCAACATTCCTACATCTAAAGCAGGTTCAGTAGCGCACTTTGCAGCAGAAATTTTAATGGAAAATTTGTTGGCGGCGATGGAAGGAAGAGCCTTACCTGCTAAATTCGATGGGCATGCAAATTGTTATATCGAAACTGGCTATGGTAAAGGAGCTTTAATTGATTTCAATTATGAAACAGAGCCACTTCCAGGTACATTCCCACTGCCAGGTATCGGCCCTTTTGGCTTATTAAAAAATACAAAAATGAATCACTATGGGAAAATCTTATTTAGATGGATTTATTGGCATATTTTATTGAAAGGTAAAGAACTACCGATTGAAGCAGATATGACAATGGCAGGAAAAAAACGAATATAATCTTTTTAGTGAATTGAAAATGGAAGAAAAAAATATTCAAACTCAAATAGATGCACTGGATAAAAAACTGGATTTAATACTTGGTTATGTACATCAACAAAGGTTAAATTCTAATGTTGTTGAAGATTTAATAAGTGATTTAAGTATTATTGGAAAAGACGCATATGATTCAACAGTTATAGAACTTGATAAAAGACAAGTAGAACTTGAACCTTCAGAACTAACTGATTTGGCCGTTACCTTTTTAAGGAATATCGGAAATATCAAATTAGTAATGGACATGCTCGAAATGGCTGTTGATCTAAGTAAAGAAGTCGGACCAATTGCTAATGAAGTAATTATAGACTTTACTAAGCAATTAAATATCTTTGAACAAAAAGGTTATTTCAAATTCTTTAAGGAATTAGGACCAATTTTTGATAATATCGTAACAGGGTTTACACCAGAAGATCTTAAACAATTGGCAAATAGTGTAGTATCAATTCTATCTATTGTTAAAGAAATGACACAGCCTGAAGTGCTCGGTACCATGGAAAATGCAATTAAAGCATTTAATAGTATGGAAACTGAAAGTGTACCGTCTTATTCTGTATGGAGACTAATGAAAGAAATGAATAGTCCTGAGATGAAAAAAGCTCTTGGATATGGTATTACATTTATGAAAAATGTTTCTAAGGATGTAACTGTTAAAAAAATAAATAAATAATCAAAATAAAGTAATTAAAATTATGGAATCAAAAACAATAGCAGGAGTACAATTAAATGTCTCTGACGACGGATATCTTGAAGATATGTCACAATGGAACGAAGATATTGCAAAAGAAATTGCAAAAGAAATTGGTATCGAATTAACCGATAAACACTTTGAAGTGATCAATTATTTGCG
>CAZJCZ010000342.1:0-2090 GCA_964544575.1 uncultured Flavobacteriaceae bacterium
ATTTATGAATAATAAATTTAAAGTGAAAGTCAATAACTCTATGGAGTTTGACATTTCAGATCATGATATTTCTAAATTAGATGCTGTTAAAATATCTGAGTTAAAATATCATATTTTGCAAAAAAATAAACCTTTTAAAGCCGAATTAGTAGCATCTAATTTTGGTCATAAAAAGTATACAGTTAAAGTTAATAATAACACTTACAATATTGATATATCGAATCCTTTAGATCATTTAATAAATAAAATGGGATTTAAATTTGGAACGACAAAACATGTAAATTCCGTTAAAGCCCCTATGCCAGGCCTTATTTTAGATATACATGTCAATGAAGGACAGGAAGTGAAAGAGGATGAAGCCCTTTTAATTTTAAAAGCAATGAAAATGGAAAATGTAATCACTTCTCCAAGAGATGGTGTTATAAAATCTGTTTCTGTCTCCAAAGGGGAAGCCATAGATAAAGGTCATTTATTAATTGAATTTGAATAAACCAAAATGAAAAAAATACTAGTTGCAAATAGAGGTGAGATTGCTATACGAGTAATGAAAACCGCTCAAAAAATGGGTATTAAAACTGTAGCAGTTTATTCTACAGTTGATAGAAATGCGCCTCATGTAAGATTTGCAGATGAAGCCGTTTGTATAGGTGAACCTCCATCAAATAAATCTTATTTATTAGGCTCAAAAATTATAAAAATTGCTAAAGATCTCAATGTAGATGGTATTCATCCTGGTTATGGTTTTTTAAGTGAAAATGCAGATTTTGCTGAAGAAGTAGAAAAAAACAACATCATTTTTATTGGCCCTAGGTCAAAAGCAATTAAAATGATGGGAGATAAATTAGCTGCGAAAGACGCTGTTAAAAATTATGATATCCCTATGGTTCCTGGAGTTGATAGAGCTGTTACAGACCCAAAAGAAGCTGTAGAGATCGCGAAACAAATTGGTTTCCCTATACTCATCAAAGCAGCTGCTGGTGGTGGAGGGAAAGGAATGCGTGTCGTTGAAAAAGAAGAAGATGTTGTAGAACAAATGAAACGCGCTATTAGTGAAGCCACGTCGGCTTTTGGTGATGGTTCTGTATTTGTTGAAAAATATGTAACCTCCCCTCGACATGTCGAAATTCAAGTATTGGCAGATAGTCATGGAAATGTGTTACATTTTTTTGAAAGAGAGTGTAGCGTGCAACGTCGTTATCAAAAAGTAGTTGAAGAAGCTCCTTCTGCAGTTTTAACTCCTGAATTAAGAGAAAAAATGGGACATGCAGCTATTAATGTTGCAAGGTCTTGTGATTATCTTGGAGCAGGAACAGTTGAGTTCTTATTGGATGCAGACCATAATTTCTACTTCCTGGAAATGAATACTCGACTTCAGGTTGAACATCCAGTTTCAGAATGGATAACTGGGATTGATTTGGTTGAATTACAAATACGTGTTGCTAGAGGAGAGGAACTTCAAATTAAACAAGAAGATTTAAAGATCAATGGCCATGCACTTGAATTAAGAGTTTATGCTGAAGACCCTTTAAATGATTTTTTACCAAGTGTTGGTCGATTAGACACTTACAAATTACCTATTGGTGAGAACATTCGTGTTGATAATGGTTTTGAAGAAGGTATGGATATTCCTATATATTACGACCCGATGTTGTCTAAATTGATTACCTACGGCAAAACACGTGATGAAGCGATTCAATTGATGATCAAGGCGATTGATAATTATATAGTTGAAGGTGTGCAAACTACTTTACCTTTCGGGAAGTTTGTTTGCGAACATGAAGCTTTCCGTTCGGGAAATTTTGACACACATTTTGTGCAAGACTACTATTCTCCTGAAGCGTTAAAAGCGAATATGGAGGAAGAAGCTAAAATAGCAGCTACGTTGGCTTTAAAAATTTATAAAGAAGATCAAAAGCAATTAAGAATACCAATTCATTAATCACCTTAATTAAATTTATGATGGACAAACAAATGCTTACTAAAATTGAAGGATTAGTTAAACGTTTAGAATTAGCGTATTTAGGTGGTGGTGAAAAACGAATTGAAAAACAACACGCTAAGAAAAAACTAACGGCGCGCGAACGAATTGA
>CAZJCZ010000343.1:0-2076 GCA_964544575.1 uncultured Flavobacteriaceae bacterium
TATCTTTTATAGTTATTTCATGTTGACCAGGATCTAATACATCGTCAAAAATAACGCCCGCATTTTGACCTAAAATATTATAGACTGAAATTTCATAATTTTCAGAAAAATTATTATCAATTCTTATTGACACCATCTCTTGATCATATATTGGAATATGGGTAAAGTTTTCTCGAATTAAATAATCATGATTTGTAACAGAACTTGAACAATTAAAGCCTAAGTCTATTGGGGTATATGGCCTCGGTATTGATTGATTAATAACGCTAGGGTCTATACATAACCATTCTTGCATAACTGTGCCATAAACATTAATAAAATCTTGTGTATATTGTAGATTACCACCTCGGTCCAAATTTCCTAAATCTGGATGCTCTCCAACAAAACCACTACCATTAAGTGACGGGCCAAAAAGTAACATGGGCGCTGCTTTACCATGATCGGTTCCATTTGATCCATTTTCTTTTACCCTTCTTCCAAATTCTGAAAAAGTCATGGTCAATACATCATTGTCTCTTCCACTAGGTTCGAGATCTCTATAAAATGCCATGATAGATTCTGTGATATTGGTCAAAAGTTCCTGATGCTTTTCCGGTTGATTGGCATGTGTATCAAATCCGTTAAGGTTTACCATATACACACATGTACCCATGCCGGCTTTAATAGTTTTAGATATAATAGACAAGGCGCTGCCTAAATTTGTGTCAGGAAACTCAACGGTATTAGTTTGTGTAGCAGCTGCGTCTTTGATTACCTTTGAATATTTTAACGTAGTGTTCAATACCCCTCGAACAAATCTTAATTGTGAACCTTTGGTACAATCAGGCACATCAGCTGCATCAAATAAAGTACCGTCTGAAGCGATTCGCTCTAATTGCCTTGTATTGGCAATAGTAAATGCAAAATTACTTTCAGTACCTGTAAAAATAATATCACCAACGCCTCCTATTTGAACAGCTGGAGGGGCTTCAGGTAAATTCAATAAAAAGTCAGGATAAATACTTTCAAAATAACGTCCATAAACACCAGTCTCAACCAACTCATCGTCTGTACCTCTTGACATATTGTCCGTACCAGTAAAATGAGATAAATTTTGATTTTCATAACCCGTGCCGTGTACTACTTTCATACAGCCTCCTTCCCAAATGGGTTCTATAGACGGCTGCAAATATTTTGGTACGCCAAATTCATTTGAGAGCTTATGTATATCGGCCATTTCGTGTTTTAAGGTTGGTCTGGCAATGGCGTAACGGTCATAATCGTAAATAGGTACAATCGTATTTAAACCATCATTACCACCTTGCAATCTTACTATCAACAATACTCTACCGGAATCAGAATTGCCCAGTGCAGTAGATAAAGGTGTTGGTTGCCCAAAAGCCATAGGGATACCGTTCATCATTAAGGTAGCTCCTGCCCCACCCAAACCTAAAGTCTGTAAGAATGAACGTCTATTCCATTTATTATGATCTTCTGTATTGCAATTTAAATGTATGTCTTTTTCTGTACCCATAGGTTTCTATTTAATTTGATAATCTGGTAGGGAGACTATATATTCAAGAAGGTCACGTACTTGAAGATGTGCTACTTCAAAACCAAGTGTCCACGTATTTGTTTCAAAATAATTAGAGGGTACCCTACTTTTAAAAATATCAATGCCATTTTCAAAATCATCAAGCGTATAGGGAACTTCGGCCATTAAAGCCTCAAAAATATCTTTAGCTACAATTTCTGCATCATTACTATTTCCTGATATATCAATTGCAAACTGTCTAAACTGTTCTTCATTTTGTTCCCAAGCCCAATACAATACCTCTTTACATAAATAAGCTGCTCTAAAGGTAATGGTACCAGAATTTATCCAGTTTCTATCACCTTCCCATCCGGCAACTGTAGGAGGATTTAATATATTTTGCCCAAAAACCCTTGATACATTTTTAATAGATTCTTTATTCATGTCATAAGTACCAAAATCTAATCCGGTAGTATTGATAAATTGAATGATAAGGTCAATCGGGCTTTTAATAATTACATTCCTGGCGTTTACATCATAAAAATGTTCACTTTTAAATAAGG
>CAZJCZ010000344.1:0-2042 GCA_964544575.1 uncultured Flavobacteriaceae bacterium
ACAAATAAACACCAACACGATCACGAACATAGCCATGAACACGGACATTGTTGTGGCTCAAAAAATGGTAAAGGACAAGGGCATTGTCAAGAAGAAGGAAAACATGAACACCATGAAGGTCATGAGCACCATCACGAAAATGGACAAGGACGTTGTTGCGATTCAGAACACGGTGAAGGTAAACATGAACACAAACATGAACACAAACATGAACACAAACATTGTCACGATTCAGAAAAGAGTGGGGGTAAAGGGAAAAATAAAGGCGGTAGTTTTGGAGAAGGAGGATTTTGTGTTTGTGCTAAATGCGGAGAAAAAATACCGCATCAAAAAGGTGTTAAATGTACCACATTAAAATGCCCTGCTTGCGGCAAAACAATGGTACGTGAAGAATTGTTATTAAGTAAGCAATAGCAACACCTGGCGACTGTTCTTATTTATATGGCGAAGGTCATTGGTTTTATCAATGTTTTTTATTGATGAGCCTCTTTATTATCTTAGAATTTATGATCAAGTATATTATGGTTAAGATCATAATAAATAAGCCAAGGGCCATCATTTTATTTGCAGACAAATTTGAAAGAAACCACAGAATTACAATAAATGCCAATATGGGCACTGTATAGCCACCGGGAATTTTAAATGTCTTTGCATGGGTAGCAAACTTTTGATCTCTCCTCAATTTTATAGTGGCGACAGTTATCCCCAAAGAAATGAGTAGTGATAAGGCACTTGATATAATTGCCAATTGCTTAAAACCACCAAGAGTTGCAAACAAAAAAGCAACACCTGTATAGGCAATGATGGCAATATATGGGGTGGTATATTTAGGGTGAATTTCAGCTAATTTTTTAAAGGGTAATACATTGTCTTTAGACGCTGCAAATATAATTCTTGGCATACTTAAAATTTTGCTGCTTATACTTCCAAACATAGAAACAGCTGCGCCAATAGTTAATAAGGTAAACCCAACTGGCCCGAATATTTGATTGGCTACTTCGCCCAAGGGGTTTTCTGTAAATAACGGAAGTGAAGATCCCAATACCCCTTGTGCCACGGTTTGCACCAATACATAGATGACACCCACTATAAATATGCTCAAGAGTACGGCTCGCGGTATTGTTTTTTGAGGGTTACGGACTTCTCCGCTTACTGACAGTGCTGATCCTGCTCCTGTAAAAGCAAAGAAAAGAATCAATGATGTGGCACCAATTGTTTGTATGGATGGTACCGCTTCCCATTTTAAGTTAGTGATATCAACATCTATAAAACCGATGAATATGATCAATAAAAGGGGTGCAATTTTAATAATGGTAATCAACTTCACGAAACCGACCCCTTTTTTTAGTCCGACAATATTAATATATCCCAGGCCGGCGAATAACAACAAAAAAAAGAGAATCCTAATGATGTCGCTTTGCACCACCGGAAATAATTTAAATATTATTTCAATGATCGCATTGGCAACGGCAGCATCGGCAGACAACGTTGCCAATATCAAGAGGGTGGCCGTTAAAAACCCCGGGTATTTTCCAAAGGTTTTTTCAATATAGGTATAGACACCTCCGGTATCTGTTATTTTGCTTCCTACTTCGGCATAACAAAGCATCATTAGGGTAATTAAAATACCGCAAAATACGTAGGCCAATATGCTTGCAGAACCGAGATTTGCCGCCACAATAGCAGGCAATACAAATATGCCGGCTCCTATGACCGTATTGATGATATTCGAGCTAAGCCCTAACAGGCCAATTTCTCTTTTTAAATTTTCTTTTTTTTCCATAGCAATTTTTGAAAGATAGATGGCTAGCCAAGGTTGATGACTATTGAGTTCTTATACCCTAATCCTCAACAGTATTTTATTTACCTACCGCGTCAGCCACCTGCTTGGTATCTGTATATTGCTGGAAATTTGTGATCAACCCATCTTTCAATGTCCATACATGGGCTACCTGGGCATCTATCGGAGTGCCGGTCTTTTTATATTTTCCTGTATATCTGCCTTCCATCAGGATCCTGTCATTTGACATTTGAGAAAATTT
>CAZJCZ010000345.1:0-2042 GCA_964544575.1 uncultured Flavobacteriaceae bacterium
TATTGCTTTTATGATGGTCATTGGTATTGCACTTCAGGCATTGGCAGAATCCTTTATTTCGCCTCGTTACCTGCAGTTTTTCTCATTACAAGCGCCTAAAGGTGAAGAAGGCTTGTACCTTGGGTTTAGTCATTTGCACTCATTCCTATCATCTATAATAGGTTTTGGTCTATCAGGCTATTTATTGTCAAAATATTGTCCAGATCCAAGATTATTCGATTCACATACAGCATGGGAAGCAGCAGCGAGTAATGCACATTACATTTGGTATTACTTTGCAATTATTGCCTTAACATCTGCTATTTCGTTGATAATATACGGAAAAGTGATTAGACGATTGGACGCAAAAGCTAGCTAATTTAAGGTTGCATTATTATAGTCATTTACCATTCTTAAAAATGCAGCTTCATATTCTTTATTGACGTATTTACCCATTTTTTGCTTTTCAGTAAACTGATTGCGCAAGCCATAATGGTTATTGTTATAATTCTCTTTTACCTTGGCATTATCACCAATATAATTAAGCAAATTGATATGCATGATATTGGTTGGGTTCTTTTTATCTTTCTTGATCAATAACTGAAAGTTATCCTGAATATATTTAATCAATTCAGGTCTATTTTCAAAGATCATATCTGCCAATTCATGATTAATGCTTCCAGTGGTTCTGCTATATAGTTTATACATCAAAATTTTACCATCAGAGATTTGTTCTAAACACATCCTTTTCGGGATCATTTTAATCGCCTTACCGGTTAGGTCAGCATATCTTACAGTTTTAAAAACTTTGCCATTTTCTAAGGTAAACCCCTGAAGATCACCCGGATTTAGTTTGTTTTTCATACTCCCTTTTATTTTTCCACTTTTCTGATATTTTTCATAATCTTTTGGCGTGATATAGGTAATATTTTGTTGAAAGCGCTGAGGGTATTCAAAATCAATTTGTATATAAGCTTCTTCTGTTTTACCTTTTTTTGTTTGCAGGGTTCCTTTTTGATATAGGCCTTGAGCAATGATTCCCGTACTAATAAAAAGTAATAGTAATAAACTTAAAAGTGTTTTAGTATTTTTCATGACTTGTTTTTAGGTTGATAATCACACTGTCAAATAAAAACGATTAACCGGTTTAATTATTGTTTGTCAAGGTTTTAGAATAGGTTAGGAACATAAGATTCCATACAGCACGAATGGATGACTTAATAGTTATATTCTTACGTTTAAAAATTAGAAAATAATCAATTACTGAATGAAATATATATTTTAACTTAGTGATTCAACTAATTATATGATTTTATGAAGTATTTATTTTTTACCCTTGTTCTATTATCTATCTATTCTTGTCAGTCAAATAAAAAGAAAGATATCGTTGAAAATTCATGGACCTCTATTTGGAACGGTAATGACATTACCGGATGGCATACCTATCTAGGAACACCTTACCAAATTAAAACTGACAGTTTAGGAAAGACCATAGCTCCTTTCGGAATTGATAATGACCCGCTGGGTGTCATCAAAGTTGTTGAGATCGAACAAGGTAATGCAATTCGAATTTCAGGGGTAGCTTGGGGCATGATTTATACTGAAAAAGAATATAAAAATTATCATTTAAAGTTAAAAATTAAGTGGGGCGATGACAAGCATCCTCCAAGGGAAAACCGTCGCAGGGATAGCGGTTTATTGTATCATGGTTTTGGGGATCCGGGCTCGGCCGGAAATTGGATGGGTTCTCAAGAATTACAAATACAGCAAGGTGATATTGGAGATTACTGGCCTGTGGGTGAGGTAGAAATAGATATACCCAGTGTACCTAAAGACGGCGAATATCACATTTTTAAAGAGGGGGCAGATCTTAGGACATACTATTTAGCCGAAATACTCGATACAGCAGTAGCTGATAGCTTAGCTAAACGTAGAGTTTTGAAAGCATTTGATGCTGAAAAACCTCACGGTGAATGGAATGATGTTGAACTTATTGTTTATGGCGACTCAAGTATCCATATCGTAAACGAAAAAGTGGTCATGCGGCTTTTTAACTCAAGAAA
>CAZJCZ010000346.1:0-2029 GCA_964544575.1 uncultured Flavobacteriaceae bacterium
GGATTCTGATTTGCTGCTTTTTTTACGATAAATGTTATTGTTAAAATTGCAATAGATGCTGCTATAATTGAGGCTAGTATAAATGGCGTAATATTTATATTGGTTTGATATGCAAAATTATTTAACCAGTTTTTAATAAAGAAATAGCTTAATGGCCATGAAATAAATGTTGAGAATAATACATTTTTAATAAAATCAAATAGAAACAATTTATTAATTCTCCAGCTACTGGCTCCATTTACCTTTCTTATGCCGATTTCTTTTGTTCTGCTTTCAATAATATAAAAGCTTAAACCAAGCATCCCCAAGCATGAAATAAAGATTGCGAAAAAGGCAAAATAGAAGAAAATCTTAGCCATTCTTGTTTCATCATTATATTGTGCTTCAATTGTTTCGTCAAGAAAATAGTATTCAAATGGAGAATTGCTATTTGTTTCATTCCATACATCTTCAACATATTTTATAACGGAATTTAAACTAGTATTCTGTAATGATTTGCCATCAACCCTGATTAATACACTTCCGAAATACGCTTCTCTGGCAGGATTTTTTAAAAAATGATATACTTGTGGGTTAATATCACGTTCAGCGGATTTAAATAATGTGTTTTTTACAATCCCAATAATTACCCCTTCTTGATCATATAAACCAAATGTTTTTCCAATAGGATCTTTAATTTGCGACAATTTAAGAGCTTGTTCATTTAATATGAATCCGCTTATGGAATCTGTGGGGAATTCAGGAGAAAATGATCTTCCTTCTACCATTTCCATACCCATGGTTTCAAAATAATCGTATCCGATTTTTTGAGTTTCCATATAAATTTCATCCGTTCTTTCTCTTCTTCCATCCCACCATACTCCTGCAGTATTATTGTTTAATACGGTGGGTAAACTATTTTTTATACTTACGTTTTTAATAGATGGATTTTCTTTGAGTTTTGATTTTACCAGATCATATTTTTTACCAATATTTTCTCTTCCCGGAATATGAATAATATAATCATCTTTTAAACTCCATGATTCACTTTGAATGTGTTTTAATTGCTTATTTACAAGTAAGGTGCAAATAATTAATCCTGTTGCGATAGAAAATTGAGCAACTACAAGTATCTTTCTTAATGTTCCTTTTGTTGCTTTGTTACTTTCAGAATTATAGTTATTAAACTTGCCTTTTATAGTATTTAAGGGATTAGCACGAGAGATAAAAAATGCCGGGTATAGTCCAGCTAATATTCCAGTGACTATTAATAGAATTATTATAAAAACTATAAATGAAATATTGGAAAAGTCAAGTACAAGGGTTTTGCCGGTTAGCCGATTAAAAAAAGGCATTAACCTATAAGCCAAAATTATTGCAAAGTTTAATGATATAAGAGACAATAGGATTGATTCTCCAATAAACTGTTTTATTAATTGATGCTTGTTTGCACCAACTACCTTTCTTAGTCCTGCTTCTTTAAAACGTTTTTCTGATTTTGCAGTACTTAAATTGATGTAATTAAAACAAGCAATAAAAACAATAAGAATTCCGATAAGCGAAAAGATAAGCACATTTGATTTGCTCCCAAGATTAGGTAAATGATATGAAGTACCCGGATTTAGATAAATTTTTTCTAATTCCTGAATTGTGAAACTGAGTTCTTTGTTAACTACCTGTGGGCATTCATGGTCTATTGCAATTTTATTAATATGGCTTATAATGGAATCTTTGTTGGCATTATTGATTATTTGAATATATGTTCTGAAATTTAAATCGCCCCAGTTTAGTCCAGTCCTTCCAATTTGTTTCAATAATTCATGGGAAGCTAAATAATCAAATTGTAAATGCGAATTTGTTGGAGTGTCATCTAAAACACCTGTTACTTTAAAGAAAAATCTGTTCTCAATAAGTATGTTTTCTCCTAGAGGATTTTTGTTCCCAAAATATTTTTCTGCAAGCTTTTTAGTAATTACAATGTTACCTGGGTCGTCGAAAATATTAGTAGCATTACCCATGATTAGGTCAAAACTGAAAATATCAAAAAAGG
>CAZJCZ010000347.1:0-2029 GCA_964544575.1 uncultured Flavobacteriaceae bacterium
GAGTTACAACTTCGTTAACTCTGTTTTCACTATCAGCAATAAAAATGATCTTTTGATTTATATCTTTAATGAGAGACCCAACCCAAGGTGCAAAATTACCGTCAATTCCAATATACCAAGCACCCGGTACGGTACCTTCTTCAGCATACAGTTCTTTACTACGCGTGTCAACAACTAAAATATCTTTTTGCTCACTCATTTCTTTAAATGTTGCAGCGTCAAGTGGTGTTGTCCCTTTATGTAAAACGTCCTCAATACTAACATTGATAGATTTGTTCATTCTTACATTGTTAGGGAAATACTGTGGTGGTGGTTTTAAACCAGTAGTAACCTCTACTATAAACTCTTCCTTAGTCATATCAGCTCTCAAAGCATAATTTGTCTTCTTTTGATTGCCTAAGGTGTCAAAAGTTTCTGAGCTCATATTCTTACCACAAGACGATCCTGCCCCATGAGCTGGATAAACAATAATATCATCTGGTAAGGGCATTATTTTATTACGTAATGAATCAAATAAAAAACCTGCTAAATCTTCTTCTGTAATTGAACCATCTTTTGTGGCTAAGTCCGGACGGCCAACATCACCTATAAACAAGCAATCACCAGTTAAAACATATGGTGATTTTCCTTCTTCATCAGTTATTAAATATGATGCTGATTCCATGGTGTGACCTGGTGTATGTAATAGGGTTAGTTTACCTCCACCCAAAGGAAATTCTTCGCCATCTTTACCATTATGAATTTCGTATTCTGTTCTTGCTCCTGGCCCAAATACTATTTTAGCTCCTGTTTTTTTAGCTAAATCATATTGACCGGAAACAAAATCTGCATGAAAATGAGTTAAGAATACATATTTAATTTTAGCCTTACCAGCTTCAGCCATTCTAATATATGGCTCTGTTTCTCTTAGAGGATCAACGATTGCCACTTCTCCATTAGACTCAATATAATAAGCCATTTCAGCAAGGCATCCTGTAAATATTTGTTCAACTTTCATCTTAATATTTTTTAAGTTATTATTCTAGTTTTTGCATTTCAAAGTTAGTTAAAGTTACAATTTTATTTGTAACACTTGTTACACTCTGTTGATTTTTAACGTTTTATTGGCTTTTATAAAAACCCTTTTGAAGATAGTATTTTCGAAATTTTAAGAGCAATCAATTAGACTGATCTATATATTTCTGATATTTTTTTTCTTTCGGATCTTTATTGCGAATTGCCTTATAACCATCCACTGCATCCTGGATACTCATAAAAAAATGATCCTCTTTCGCTTTTTTAATAAAGCCTGACTTTATCATTTTATCTCGAACAGGGCCTTTAATACCCGTAAAACACACTTCGATAGCTCTTGAATTGAAGTCCGCTATAATCTCTTCCAGGGCATGTATTGCAGTACTATCTATATTATTAATACTTTCACCATCAATGATCAATAACTTTAAATGATCCTTTTTTCGACTTTCATAATCGTACAGCTTATCCTTAAAATAATTTACATTGGCAAAAAACAACTGGGCATCAAATCGATATATCAATATTTCTTCTTTTTCTTCTAAATTATCAAATCTCTTTACATTTCTATAAAAATGTGAATTAGGTACTTTTGCCAGTTGGGCTGTATGAGGGTTTGTTGTTTTAAATAAAACCATGGCTAAGGATAAGATGACACCTAATGCGATACCCATTTCTATACCTAAAATTAATGTTGCTAAAAAGGTTGCGATCAACATCCAAAAATCTAATCTATTACTGTGCCATAAGTGGAGGGCTTCTTTGTAATTAATTAACCCAAAAACAGCAACCATAATAACTGATGCTAAAATAGCTTTCGGCAAATTATAAAAATAAGGGGTTAAGAAGAGCAATGTAAGTATAATTAATACTGCACTTATGAGTGCTGCTAGTCCGGTCTTAGCCCCGGCCTGATCGTTCACCGCCGTTCTTGAAAAACCACCAGTAGTAGGATAAGACTGAAAAAATGAACCAAATATATTTGCCAAGCCCAATGAAACTAGTTCTTGATTAG
>CAZJCZ010000348.1:0-2029 GCA_964544575.1 uncultured Flavobacteriaceae bacterium
CCGGCAATTACCGAAAATAATAAAGTGGTTCAATATTATGCCTTTAACGTTTTAATCGATTATGCGATCTTCGCATTTATGCTAATGCTACTTAGAGAAATAGTTAAAGATATTGAAGATGTAAATGGTGATAAAATATTAAATATGAATACTTTACCTCTTGTAGTTGGAAAAAAAAGAAGCAATATTATTATTTTTGCATTAAGTTTTATTCCACTAATATTGGTAACCAATTACAGCTTTAAAAATTTTTCAAATACTCCACTGGTCTTAGCCTATATGCTAATTGTTGTATTATTGCCACTACTCTATTTTATGACTAAAATACTATATGCTAAAACAAAAAATAACTATAGCTATGCAAGTAATTTACTTAAAATTATTATGTTGTTGGGTATGTTTTCAATTGTAATAGTTTCAATATCGATACATTATGCTGAATGATAAATTAAAAAATTACAATATTATTTTAGCCTCTAGTTCACCTAGAAGGCAACAATTTTTAAGAGATTTGGGACTACAGTTTACTGTTCAAACTATTGATGTAGAAGAAGTTTATCCAAAATATCTTCACGGAAATGAAATAACCAGTTTTTTGGCTGAACTGAAGGCCAATGCTTTCGAATATGAAATGAATGAGAAAGATATTTTAATTACCGCAGATACTATCGTAAGATTTTCCGGGAAAATACTAGGTAAACCAAAAGATGCGGCAGATGCTAAAAATATGCTTAAAGAATTATCTGGCCAACATCATGAGGTTATTACTTCAATATGCATTAAAACAACTAAAACATCCAAAATAATTAATGACACTACTATTGTATATTTCGAAAAACTAAGTGACGAAGAAATTGATTATTATATTGATAGTTTTAAACCCTTTGATAAAGCTGGGAGTTATGGTATTCAAGAATGGATAGGTTTTATTGGTGTAAAAAAAATAGAAGGGAATTATACTACAGTTATGGGGTTTCCTGTTCATAAGTTTTATAAAGAAATGATGAAATTTTAATTAGTAAGATCATTACTATTTTTATTTTTGCCACTAACTGATAATATCCTCATGAAAAAATACACTTTTACTGAAAAAAAAGACACTCGTTCCGGTTTCGGCGACGGACTCACAGAATTAGGTAAGACCAATCCTAACGTAGTAGCATTATGTGCCGATTTAATTGGTTCATTAAAAATGGATGATTTTATTAAAAATAATCCTGAAAGGTTTTTTCAAGTTGGAATTGCTGAGGCTAACATGATGGGTATCGCTGCAGGTTTAACCATTGGTGGAAAAATACCTTTTACAGGCACATTTGCGAACTTTTCAACAGGTAGAGTATATGATCAAATAAGACAATCAATAGCCTATTCAGACAAAAACGTAAAGATTTGTGCCTCACATGCTGGGCTTACTTTAGGTGAAGATGGGGCTACACATCAAATTTTAGAAGATATAGGGTTGATGAAAATGCTGCCGGGAATGACAGTTATTAATACTTGTGATTATAATCAAACTAAGGCAGCAACTATTGCAATAGCTGATCATATCGGACCTGTCTATTTACGGTTTGGGAGACCAAAAGTTCCCGTTTTTACGGATGAAAATCAAAAATTTGAAATAGGTAAAGCCGTACAATTAACTGAAGGCACCGACGTCACTATCATCGCTACAGGCCATCTGGTTTGGGAAGCATTACAGGCTTCTGAAATATTAGAATCCAAAGGTATTTCAGCTGAAGTCATCAACATACATACAATAAAACCTCTAGATAAAGAGGCTATATTAAATTCTGTAAAAAAAACCAAGTGTATTGTAACCGCAGAAGAACATAATTATTATGGTGGATTGGGTGAAAGTGTTGCAAGAGTATTAGCCCAACACAACCCTACTCCACAAGAATTTATTGCCACCAATGATACATTTGGAGAATCGGGTACTCCAGCACAACTTATGGAGAAATATGGTTTAAACGATAAGGCTATTGTTAAGGCTGTAGAAAAAGTTTTAAAAAGAAAATAGTATTTTTTT
>CAZJCZ010000349.1:0-2021 GCA_964544575.1 uncultured Flavobacteriaceae bacterium
TTGCGGTCAAAATATCTTTTCCGCTTGATTCACCTGTTTTTAATACCGGTTTAGAACCTTTTGCGGCTTTGGTATTTTTTATAGTTTCTAATTTAGAAACATAATCGTCAGAGGTATTCTTTAGCCATGAGCTTTCGGCAAAATCAACTCTCCATGAACTCATTCCCCAATTCATACTATACACATTAGAATAACCACCTAATCTTAAAAGACTTGTGTAGTATGCTGCAGTTTGGCCTGAATAACAGACAATGACGATTTTATCAAATTCAGATGGGTCAATTTCATAATCAAAATAGGAAAGTAAATCAGTAGGTTTAATATTATTTGCATTTTTAATATGACCAGCATCAAATGTACTTTCACTTCGAATATCAATTAAATGATATTTGACATTTTTTAGATTCTTTTTAACTTCATCAGCATCAATAAAAGCAGGTGATGCGCTGCTGTTGATAAAATTGCCATTCGATTCAAGATACTTTACCAAAACATCAAATTCATTGGCAACTGGTGGATCAGGATTTGTACCGTTATAATTTACACTTGTGAAACTGCTAAATAAAGCAATTGTTGAGATTAGAAATGCTAGCGAAAAGATTGATATTTTTTTCATGACTTATTCAATTTAAATTCAATTTTATTCTTGTTTTTATCTTGAATCAAAACTAAAAATGAAGACATTTAATTTTGATGACTTTTGTCATTTTCACACTATAAATAATCAGTATAGTCTGTAGTAATTGTCACATAAAAAGGTGCTAAATATAGCAGATGATTATTTTGAAAAAATGTCTAAAACAAATGTTGTGATATATTAACAAACACATTATCAGAGTTTTATGAATAATTTTAAAAAATGTATATATAATGTGTACCCTTTTAGAGCAGTTAATTTAGTTTATGGGTTAAGGAATTATCGTAATTGTTGAATCAGATAATAATTCATGATAAAAATCAGCATAAGGCATTAAGATTGCAACTAATTTTACTTTGTTGAAAGCATATCTGTTTTAAAATTTGATTCATTAAAAAGGATAGAATAGATACAAAAACATAAAGAATTCACGCTAATATTTTGATCATGAAAAAATATAGAATTGTTTCCAAATTAATTTTTGTTTTTGCATTATTATGGCTGGTATCCTGTAAGGAAAAAGAAGTCATAAACAGTGAAGACGCAATTGCCTACAATGCTCCTGTTGAAGTTAAATCAAAAGCACAAATATTAGCTGATGAAGTCTTTAAAAACGGAGAAATAATAAATGCTGAACTGTCACCAAAGATAATGAGTGCCGAAGAAGTTTATTCTTCATTGGATAAGAATATCCTAATCATAGATACAAGAGGAGGAAAAGATTTTGCTGATGGTCATATTAAAAATGCAGTAAATGTTAAGACGAGTGAGCTTATGGATTTTGCTCAGGTAAAGGGCTTGCCAATGTATCAAAAAGTTATTTTGGTGTGCTATAGTGGCCAGACAACAAGTTATTCAGCAGCAATATTGCAATTGTTGGGCTATAAAAATATTTCTGTATTAGAATGGGGAATGTGTGGATGGAACAAGAAGTTTAGTGATAAATGGATAAAAAATATTTCTGATAAATATGTTAAAAAACTGGTTACAACACCTTATCCAAAAAATAATCCATCAGTACTTCCTGTGATAGAAAATAAAAAAAATACAGGTCCGCAAATACTTAATACGCGCGCGCGTGTTCTATTAAAGGAAGGTTTTGGTGGTTCTGCAGTAACTTATAGATATGCTGCAGGTAGTGCTAAAAAAGGAAAATCATATCTTATTTGTTATCAGCCTGAGTCAATTTATAATGAAGGTCATATTGATAATGCAATTTTATATGATCAAAAAAATTCATTTAACTTAAGTACCGACCTATTGACTCTTCCTACCGATAAAACAATTGTCATTTATTCAGATAAAGCTTATCAAAGTACATTTATCATGGTGTATTTAAAAATGTTAGGTTATGATGCTAAAACAGTTAAATATGGAGTAAATA
>CAZJCZ010000350.1:0-2010 GCA_964544575.1 uncultured Flavobacteriaceae bacterium
CATTACTTTGGTACCAGTAATTTAACAGCCTCTAATTTATGGTGCCGACATTGGTACCAGAATTAACAGATATAATTAGTGCAGATTATTTTAGGTACACTCTTTATAACAAAACTCTAATCATCTGGTTAATTTTTTATATCTAGTTTGATATGCTTGTAAATAATTTCGTTTAGCCTTTTCATTTAAATATGATGCTTCAATTAGTGTATTAATTTTATTTGAATTTGAAAGCATAATATCAAGCGAAGTATCTATTTGACGATCAGTTAATCCTGCATGATTAGCAAGTAGGAGCAACTGATCCATAACTTTCCCTTTAGCAATGTTTTTTGGCAAGAGCCCTTCTTCCAAAGCAAAATCAGAATCCACAATATGTAATCTAGTATTAAGTAAATCATAAGCTGGACTCAATCGAAAATCTCCCAGAGGTGTTTCTAAAAGGGAGAAATTTTTAAAATGAGCATCACCATTGGAAAAGAGATAATTGAAAACTATTTGAACAAATAGTTTCGGGGCTTCTAATTTATAAGCAGGTAAAAAATTTCTCATGAGCTCGAACAACTCTAGATAATTACCAAGATATTTATAATTCTCGCCGTGCGTCTGTGGTGTACGTCTCGCTAAGGAAGCAAAGTCTTCCTTTGCCCATTTACTACCATCTTTCCTAACATCAAAGCGTTTAGTTATATAAGCCGGCTCACCATTACTAAAAAATATTAATGCATTTTCAGCGGTTTCAATATCGAAAATCTGTCTAGCAATTTGCATTGTTAGATGCTCATTGGCTGGCATTTGATCAAGATTCTTACCTACTTTGGGAATTGGTTTTAAAATATAGGTGCCTTGCTCTCCTTCATTTATTAGACGGAGTTTATTTTTCGTTAGGAGAACGGAAAATTTCTCTTGTACTCCAGAGATAGAAATTCGCTTTAGATTTTCGACAAATATTTCCCCATTTGATCCATCTATTCCAGGTGATTCGTAAGGGAGAATATGATTCACGGTTCTCCCATTAAACATACGCCTTAGACAAGTTCTACTGTATGTATGATGTTCCGGTGCTAATGTTCCTGGACAATAATTAATAATAGGTAAACTCATAATTATTCTTGAATTTTCTTTATAGTTATTGCGCCTATTGTATCATAACGTGCCGTAGTAAGAAGCAGTCCAAAGTAATCGTCTTCATCAATACGCATGTGTTTACACACGATTTGTTTATTTGTTCCTTCGGGAAGCATATTGTAGAAAAAAGGGAAAATAAATTCTGAATGATATTCATTATCAGTCTTAGGTAAAGTGAGGCTTATTGGAGGTTTATTAATATTATTTACCCACTCTTTATTATACTTATACGAAAAAGCTCCATCATCATGTTGAGTAATTAAGCCAGCTTCTTCACCTTTGTAATAGACTTTTGCTTGCCTCATAAATGATTATTTTTTGGTTGAAAGTTGTTGGATTTTTTTTACTTGTAGACAAATTTCCATTCCGAGAGTACTTGCAATTTTATCCAATGTTTCTACTGTCGGATTGGCCTGGCCTCTTTCGATTTTGTAAAGGGTATTTTTGCTTATTCCAGCTAGCTCTGCTAATTGAGATTGTGTGACACGAAGCATTTTTCTTCTGTTCTTAATTGTATCTCCTATTGTTGAATATGACACTATAATGTGATTTTGGTGTAAATATATAAATATTAGGAATATAATACAATAAGAATCACATTTAAATGGGATTATACTAATAAAAAGTAGATAACAAGATTAAATATTGTTAAATATCACACTATAATGTGAATATTATAATAAAATATAGTATAAAATACTGAATATTAGTAAAAATCACACTAAAGTATGAACCACAAGTAATAAAGATCTCTGAAAATAATTTGGAATAAAATGGTAAAAAACCTGTCATCTATCTAAAATATTATCCCCACAATTCACTATCTTTCTTAGGTGATTTAAACTTCATCCCATGCTTAAAAACAACTTTGCCTTTGTCTTC
>CAZJCZ010000351.1:0-2008 GCA_964544575.1 uncultured Flavobacteriaceae bacterium
TTATTTTTTGTATTAACACTATCAATAAATGCCCAACTACAAAATGCCAATTGGTTTTTTGGTAATGGAGCGGGATTAAATTTTAATGATGGTACTCAGCCAGTAACTGCATTTACTAATGATTTAATGAGTAGTCAAGGGGGTAGCGCCACAGTAAGTGACACGTCTGGTAATTTATTATTTTATACGGATGGTTTTAATGTTTGGAATAAAGACCACCTTATAATGAAGGATGGTAAAGATTTATTAGGAAGTGGGAATGTAAGTCAATCGGTTATTATAGTGCCAAATCCTGCTGTTTTAGATGAATATTATATTTTTACCAATCAAGCGTTCGAAATAAATTCCCAAGGATTGAGTCATTCTCTTGTAAGTATTTCAGGATCCGCTGGTCTAGGCGAAGTTGATAAACTATCAAGAAATACTCAATTACTACAATATTCCAGTGAAAAATTAACAGCCATTTTTAACCCAAATGATAATACATATTGGATCATTTCGTTCGGTCCTGGTAATGATCAAAACCATAGTGATACTTTTTATACGTTTAAACTTGATGAATACGGAATTAGTTTACATTGCCAATCTACGCATGAATTTCTACCTGAAGATTTTGTTCATACGGGCGGCCAAATGAAAATTTCACTAGATGGAACTACCTTGGCTATGGTACACAATACGGTAGATGAAAAGGGACCTTCGCAGGGAGTTGAAAACGTATTTTCTTTTGATTTTAAAATGAGTACAGGTGAAATTCACTCCAAAAAAAGCTATACTATAGATAATGCTCTTTACTGTTATGGCCTTGAGTTTTCATCTGATAGCGATAAACTTTTGGTGAGTTCAACCCACAGATTATCCGATGGAGCATCGGAAAGTTTTATACATCAGATCTGTTATAGAAATGGGGAACCACTATATATTCCTCAGCAAATCATTGGCTTTAGTGAAGAGCCTATATATTCTTTACAAATGGGAATAGACGGTAATATTTATGGTACAAGTTTTTTGTCAACTTCTCTACATTGCTTGGGTAATCCAAATGGATTAAGTCAAGAAGTTTGCTTTGATGCGAATGCAATTGATTTGAATGGAAGATACTCTGCAAAAGGTCTTCCTCAATTAGTGCCATACAATCCTGTTGTGAATAAGCCTGAGACTTCTAAAGTTTATACAATTCTGGAAAACCCCTTTGAAGAGAAATTAGAAATTAAATTCCATGTAAAGAAAAAATTTAAGTTAACATTATATAGCATGTCAGGTAAAAAGGTAAAAGGAAAGGATTATGACATATCTTATGAAAATCAAATCATTGAAATAGATTTTGAGGATTTAACAGACGGTATTTATGAATTAGTTATAAAGGATAAAGAAAATAAAAACGAGTACAATGAAACAGTTTTAAAAATAAATGTTTACCATTAAACTGTTTTATCAATTGATTTATAAAGAATTGAAAAAAAAGAGGCTTTAAAAGCCTCTTTTTTTTTGAGTAATATTTCTGTTTACATACAAAAACGTCAACCTAATTATAATATGCGTTACGGTTTTACCGTAATAAGTATACGGCTTTAAGTTTGAGGCAGTTAAGGTGCTTTTTTTAATTTTACAACCATATTTAAGGTCCCTACACCTAAGGATTTATTTTTTTAATGCTACACTTAAAATCATTAGGTGGGACTTTTTTTTATCCAAACAATCTATCACACAAGTCTTATCTAAATTAACCTTTGGTCGAAAGTAGTAAGAGTTTTAATCATTTAAACTTTTATCATTTCGTTCTTTTCCGCAATCAACAAATAATACAACTTTCTTTATCATTAAAATTCAATTCTTATAATATTCGTACTTATATTTGTACAGGAAGCAAATAATTAGATCCTAAATCTATTAAATTATTTTTAAGGAAAATGGAAAAGTATAAAGCAGCAGATAGTCGATATAAGAACATGTCTTATAGAAGATGTGGCAATAGTGGTTTATTATTACCATTGATTTCACTCGGTTT
>CAZJCZ010000352.1:0-2003 GCA_964544575.1 uncultured Flavobacteriaceae bacterium
TTAAAATATTTTCGTAAGGAAGGTACTTCACCAATTGAATGTTTATATTCAACGGTGTGAACTTTATTCCATGTCCAATTTTCTATATCATTGCCTAGTTGAACTTCTAAAAATGAAATTGCATTTTTTATTGATCTTGCTAAAATATCTTGCCTGATCTCTTTAATATCAGGTGTATTTACATCATCCCACCAAACAGAACTTGTTTTAGCCATTTGTACAGCCACATTCTTTTTTTGGACCGGCGTATTTATAAACTGATCAAATGCTTTACCCATTTCGTCTTTATAGGTATTCACTAAAAACTCATATAAAAATCGGTTGTAAATGGTAGGGGCTATACTTTCTGAATTATAGTTGCCGTCCCAATTTTGCAAGATATACATGGCAAGCTTTTCATTATCAGAAAATTGAATCATTGTGATGCTTTCTAACACTTCTTTAACAACCAACGGAGTGATCGGGCTTGTCACATCATTTATCATCTGCATTACATCTTCCTTAGAAAAATCATTTTTGGCTTCTAACAAATTTACAATACGTTTTGCCCTGTCCTCGGGTAGATAATAGCCAGGGTACAATATCCCTGAAATAGAGTCTGGTTGGTTATTAGCTGAATACACATAATTCCATGATGGATTAATGGCTTGTGGATTTTCCGAAAATTCTAAATATTCTTTTTGAACGTCTTTACCTTTTCCGTCTAGGATAAGCTTGGAGTTAATGTCGTTCTTAAATTTATACAACTTTGCTGAGGCAAACCAGGCAATATTATCATCGTAATCTCCATACATAATGTTTAAGCCGGGAGCATGGATCATAGATGCGCCATGTCTAAATTCGTTCAAAGAACCAGCGTGTGATATTGTATACGAAGCATCTAACATTTTGTTTGGAAATTTTGTATAGATCCAATCCATCGCCATAGGACGTTCATCATTGATGTGTTCAATAATATCATTCATTACAGGCCCGTGCTGACTCACTTTAATATCGTAGGATATAGATTTAGCATCTTTAACCTTTATCTCTTTTTTTACAATTTTATAAGGTTCAAATCCGGTAAGAGTTTTATACTCTTTGTCATTTTCTGGATTGTTCTCTTCAAAATAAAAATCAACATCGTCATTTTCAAACATGGTTAAGCCATAGGCATATTTTCGATTATGCCCTAATAATGGGAATGGCGTTAATGCCAAGTTATACCCATAGATTTCATAATTTGGAGTTTTAATATGAGATTCATACCAGACGGAAGGTTGTGCAAAGCCAATATGTGGGTCATTGGCAAATATTACTTTTCCATTTTTGGTTTTATCAGCACCTATAACCCAACTATTACTTCCTATAAATGGTGATATAGGTAATTGCTCAAATATATCATTTACAGCTTCAGCAAACCGACTTTCCAGAACGGCATTCTTTTCATTCTTAATAATAGCTGTATTTTCATTAATAGGGATATTTAGTTCTTTTAAATATTCTATCCCTAACTTTTCTTTTATCTCAGTTAAAAGTGGATCTGTTTTATGAGCAATAGCAAAACTGAATGACATATAACCGAACACATTATACATATCTTTTAAAGTATAAGCTTCTTTGTCAATTCCTAATAAATAAAATTCAATCGGTGTCGATCCGTTTTTGATATACTGATTAATACCATCTAAATAAGCAATAGCTAACTGATAAGCCTCAGAATTTTTATCGAGTTGTTGAATAGTTTCTTCACTGGCTTCTTCAATGCCTAATCCTGAGAAGAATTTATCTGTTTTGATCAATTTTTCTCCGAACATTTCAGATAATCTTCCTGCGGCAATACGTCTTATTAACTCCATCTGCCAAAGCCTGTCTTGAGCATGGACATAACCTAATGTTCTACGAGCGTCAATTTCATTTTGCGCATAAATATGTGGCACTCCATAAGTATCATAATACACTTCAACTTCATTTTTTAATGATGTTAATGATAATTTACCATTATAGGTTGGTCTCAAACTATT
>CAZJCZ010000353.1:0-1973 GCA_964544575.1 uncultured Flavobacteriaceae bacterium
TTTCGATGGTAATTCCTTGTAATTCAATAGTATCTTCTTTCCCTGCAACATCAAATTCAGTTTGAATTAGTGAAATTCGGTGGTCTGCTTCAGCTGTGAAAATTTCATTTTTTAACCTATCATATTCCTCAAAAGCGCTCAACGCATCTTTATAATTGTGATTAAATGCATAGGCCTTGCCAAGAACTTCGTAGGCTTGACTTAAATAATATTTATCACCAAAATCTTCACCAGCAATCTTAATAGATCTTTCTAAGCTTTCTATTGCACTAATATATTTGCCTTGCAAATTTTGCATTTTTCCCACAGAAAGCCATGAACGCATCAACATAAAATTATTGCCCAGTAACTCGGCATATTTTATAGCATTTACACCTGCAGTTTCCGCCTTTTCAAATTCATTCAAATATACATTCAGATCAACCAGTGAAATATATACATCACTTAAATTATTATGAAAACCATAACGCTCTCCAATGGCAATAGAATGCTGAAAATAGTTAAGTGCTTCCTTATAATTTTTTAAGGCTAAATAGTTATTACCAATGACATACAAGGTAAAATCATAATCCAAATCGTTCATGCCTATTTCTTCGAATAATTTAGCGGACCTTAATCCATATTCTAATCCTTTTTCAAATTTAGATTGTTTCCAAAAGAGATTACTCAGGTCACTAAACGCCACGGCAATAGCTCTGTTATCATTTAATCTTTCTCCAAGACGTAAAGTTTCGAGTGCATAATTAGCGGCTATATCAAGTCTACCCTGCCGTTCAAAAACATAACCCAATTGTGTATTTAAAAAGGGTAGGTCAACCTCGTTTACCTTTTTTTTCGCCTCTTCTAATACAATTACGGCCTCATCCAATTTTTCCAGTCTTAAAAGAATGGCCCCTTGTGTTATTTGAAATCTGCCTTCCCAAAGCAAATTATTTTTCTCTTTAGTGAGATTTAAACCCTGTTTTGTAAAGTTCAAGGCTATAATTAAATTGCGAGTATGCCAATAATAGGCAAGATCATTTAGCATAGAAAATTTAATAGTGTCATTATCTACTTTATCAATAGACTCTTGAAGAATGTCTAAATAAGATGCCCCAAAATTATCAGTATCAACAAATACCTTTTTATATGGATTTTCATTGTCGAAATCGACAATCTGTCCAACACAAATAGTTCCAGTCAAAATGAATAATAAACCGAATAATATACTATGTGAATTCTTCTTTATCATTCTAATATTTAATACGTGTCATAAGAAATTATGTCTGCCAAGTTACAAATATTATGTAAATGCAATAAAGTACTTTGATAAATAAAAGGGCACCTTCGGACATTAATATGGTGTCTTCATCCAACATTGGTTGTTTTTAGAGTAGTAATACTATTATTTTGATTTAAAATTAAATTCCCAGGTTTAATGCAAAACGAATTATAAAAATTATGAATAAAGTAAGCATTGTATTATTGGCCTTCATTATTCTCTTTATTTCTTGTCGAGAGGAACAGTCACAACAAAATGAGTTAGAAGCAAAAGAGATTGCTATAAAAGCTACTCTAAATGACATGGTTACGCAGTGCTGGAATAATAAAGATATGGAAAAATTTAGGGCCATTGCCTCGGAGAACTTCACAAGAAAGAATAACGGAATTATTGTGGCCAACAACCGAAATGAAATGGAAGCGACAATGAACGTTTTTTTTACCGGATTTCCAGACCTTGAAGTAATATTAAATAATACAATTGTAAAAGGTGATCAGGCCTTTTCTCAATGGACTGCCTTAGGCACCAATACCGGGATATTTGGAGAAACTCCAGCTACCGGTAAAAAAGTAAAGTTCAGTGGTTATACGGTTGGATATTTCAATGATAAAGCTCAATATACAGGAGAAGAAATTTATTATAATGAATTAGAATTATTACAGCAGCTGGATTATACACTTGTATCTCCAATTGTTGAATAATAAAATTAAAT
>CAZJCZ010000354.1:0-1973 GCA_964544575.1 uncultured Flavobacteriaceae bacterium
GTGAATTGTATAAGTTTTTAAATAAAAAGAAATGATTATCATCGTATTTGGATTACCAGGATCGGGCAAAAGCTATTTTGCTATGAAGCTTGCTAAGAAACTTCAGGCAAGATATGTGAATAGCGATGTGATAAGAAATGAACTATTTGCTGTCAAAGAATATTCTCAAGAGGAAAAAATGAAAGTTTACAATGAAATGATCAGAGAAATGAAAAAAGCTATCCAACAAAACGCAAACATCATTTTAGATGCTACTTTTTATAAAAAAAGTATTCGAAATAAATTCAGCGAAGCTGTTAAAGAATTTGGGCAAAGTATAATATTTATAGAAGTTTGGGCAGGTCAAAAAATTATTATAGAACGTTTGAGCCGGAAACGACAGTATAGCGACGCAGATTATTCTGTTCACCTATTTATAAAAGAAGTTTTTGAACCGATGAAAAGAGAACATCTTATACTTCATTCAACACAAGAAAATATAGGTGAAATGATGGATGTGGCACTTAAATATATTCAAATACGTCATGAATAAGCACGAAATAAATAAGCTCAACCAATATGGAACCTATAAAGGAGAACTTCTTAGCGGAAAGCTGGTGGAAACTCATATTTCATGGGTTATCTTGACCAAAAAATTTGCCTTCAAGATCAAAAAGAAGATGCAGTATTCTTTTCTAAATTTTTCTTCACTGGATAAACGTAAGTTTTATTGCGAAAGGGAGTTATTATTAAATAGAAGGTTTTCAGATATTTATAAGGAAGTACTTCCAATAAAAAGAGAGGGTAACAACCTATTTATTGGAGTTGGTAAAGGTATAACTATAGATTATGCGGTTAGAATGAAAAGACTACAAACAACCAAACAAATGGATTACTTGTTACGGGAAAACCGTGTTGATAAAACGCAAATAAAGGTGCTTGCCAAAAAGGTAGCTGATTTTCATCAAAGAACAGATATTATCTATACCCCTTTTAATAAAGCCCAGGCTAAAGATAAATTCAATGATATTTTAAGTGTTATAAACTGGATTAAAATAAATTTGAGAAATAGCTATGTTGATATTATTGAAAAAGCTGTTATGAGCAGTAATATATTTTTAGACCAAAACGTACAATTTATTGCAAAACGGATCAAGGCGGGTTTTTGGCGTGATGGCCATGGTGATTTGCACTCAAAAAATATTTTTCTATATAGAGACCCGGTTATTTTTGACTGTATTGAATTTAATGATGCTTTCCGGCAAATAGATGTACTCAACGAAGTTGCTTTTTTTTGTATGGATCTGGAAGCTTTTCAACGAAACGATTTAAGCAAACAATTCATGCAAACATATCTTGAATTATTTCCTTGTATGAAAAGTCAAAATGAAGAAAAACTCTTTGTCTATTATAAATGTTACAGAGCAAATGTACGAGCCAAGGTAAACACATTAAGAGCTATGCAGTCTGTTGATAAAATTGAAATAAAGAAATTCAGTATCGAGATAAAGAAATACTTGAAATTGATGGATTATTATGTGGGTGAGTTTCATTCATTAAATTAAAGATTAAATCTAAGACAAAAAAAGAAAGGAACATGATAGGGATAAATATGTTTTGATTTTATGGCAAGGATATATGGCGAAATGAATATTATAAAAGTGCAAATGGTTTATGAATTATATGGTTTAACCGAAGAAGAAATAAAAATAGTTGAGAGTTCATAAAGATATTATGGAGTTAGAAGAAAAATTGAAATATATTAATGAAAATTTCAAACTAATGCCTCATACGCATCCAGGACAGTTGTCATCAACCATAAAAAGAATGAGGGCAGAGAAAGAGTTTGATATACCTATTGTTCATAGAACTGGTTTTGCAATATCTGTTAAAACAGGTAAGAGTGCCAATGAAATGAACGAGAAAGAATGGGAGAAGTTTTATAAAGCCTTGTGCGAGGAGTTAAAAGTAAAATATCCTAAACTATATTATAG
>CAZJCZ010000355.1:0-1969 GCA_964544575.1 uncultured Flavobacteriaceae bacterium
TTTATTTAAATGAAGAAAAAAGATATTAAAATATTGTTGGTAGACGACGAGCCAGATATTTTAGAAATAGTAAGTTACAATTTGGCAAATGAAGGATATCAAATATTTACGGCTTCTAATGGCATTGAAGCTGTTAAGAAATCAAAAGAAATTCAACCTCATTTCATTCTTCTAGATGTAATGATGCCCGAAATGGATGGCATTGAAGCTTGTGCAAAAATTAGAGAAAATGACAATTTAAAAGAGGTAATTATAGCCTTTTTTACGGCAAGGGGCGAAGATTATTCTCAGTTAGCAGGTTTTGATGCCGGAGCGGATGATTATATTACCAAACCTGTAAAACCTAAAGTGTTGGTAAGCAAGGTAAATTCATTATTACGCCGTTTAAGAAAGGGAAATTCTGAAATTATTAATGTTATAAAAATTGGTAATATTATTATTAATAGAGACGAATATTTCGTTCAAAAAGACAAAAATAAAATTATATTACCTCGTAAAGAATTTGAACTTATGGCACTTTTAGCTTCTAAACCTGGTAAAGTATTTAAACGGGAAGATATACTTGAAAAAGTATGGGGCAATGACGTTATAGTGGGCGGCAGAACCATTGATGTGCACATTAGAAAACTACGAGAAAAAATTGGAGATGATTACTTTAAAACCGTAAAAGGAGTGGGTTATAAGTTTGTAATTCTATGAAGCTTAAAAGATCATATAAATTTGCTTATAAATCTTCCTTTTTGATAGCCCTGTTCTCTTTTTTAACAGCAGTGTTATTGACTAAGATTTTCTATAATGAAGTTGGGCTTTATTTCGCTTTACTTATTAGTGTATTGGTTTTCCTTTTTTCTTTTTTTTTGATTCAATTTAGAGTTGAGCGATTTATCTATAGAAGGGTTAAAAAGATATACGATGAAGTTTCATTATTAGACGTTGAAGAGCTAAGTAAAAAGAGCATTACTTCTAATATAGAAACCCTTTCAAAGGAGGTGAAAAGGTTTGCAGAAGATAAGCGCCTTGAAATAGAATTGCTGCAAATTAGGGAAGAGTATAGAAGAGAATTTTTGGGTAATGTTTCACACGAATTAAAAACGCCATTATTTACCGTGCAAGGATATTTATTGACCTTATTGGAAGGTGCCATTAAAGATAAATCAATAAGAAATAAATACTTAGAGAGGGCCAATAAGGGGGTAGAACGATTAATCAATATCGTTAAAGATTTAGACATGATTGCCCGGTTAGAATCAGGAAACTTAAATCCGACAATTGAAACATTTAACATAATTGGGCTTATACAAAATGTTTTTGACCTTCTTGAAATAAAGGCTAAAAAAAGGGAGATCTATTTAACATTTGATAAAAAATATGAAACCCCTATTTTAGTAAAAGCTGACGTAGAGCGTATTGAACAAGTGCTGATCAATTTGATTGAAAATTCTATTAAATATGGCAAGCAAAAAGGAAACACTATTGTTAGTCTTAAAAACTATTCCGGCAAACAATTTATTATTAAAGTCATCGATGATGGCGAAGGTGTTCAACAACATAATATTTCTAGATTATTTGAACGTTTCTACAGGGTTGATCAGAGTAGGTCTAGAGAGCAAGGGGGTTCAGGATTGGGTCTATCTATTGTCAAACACATTCTTGAAGCTCATCAGCAACAAATATTTGTTGAAAGTGAATATGGTAAAGGTTCTACATTTTCTTTCACTTTAGAAAAGTTTAAATAATTCTGAATTCAAGATTTCATTTTCAGTTTTTCTAAAGCCTGTATAATTTTTTACTTTTTCTATCATACTTAACTCAAAATGATCTTGATGTGAAAAGGGTGCAATATTCATTTCGTCCATTCTCTTTGCCAAATATTCTTGTTCAAACTGGCCAGGAGTGGGAATAAAAAACGCTTTTTTTTCTAGTTTCGCTAAATCCATAATGGTAGAATATCCAGATCTTGATAAAATTA
>CAZJCZ010000356.1:0-1968 GCA_964544575.1 uncultured Flavobacteriaceae bacterium
GATTCTATAAAAAGTACTTTCCCATCATTTGTTTCATGACCCCCGCTAATTAATTCACTTCCTTTTAAGCCCTTATAAAATAATTCTTGCTTACTACCGTCGGGACGTAAAACCATCAGCATTTGGTCTCCATGAACAGGATAGAGTTGTTTGTTGATCGTTAACAACCTGCCATCTTTCAGTACTGTCGATGCAAAATATGTATGTGGATTAAATGTGATCTGCCTGACTTCAGATCCGTCTAGATTGCCTGTAAACAATGAATGGTTTGCAATCACATTATCATTGTTAGTAAATTTACTAAACACCACACGGTCACCTGGTAGATAGTCGGGATCAATACAATTTTCAGTGGAAGTAGTGACCTGCCGAACTTTTAGATTCTCTAAATTCATTTCCCATATTTGCCAAATGTCGTTTTGCTCCTTTTGTGCTGAAAAGAGCATAAAGTTACCATCATATGAAATTTTAGGTGAACACGCAGATAAAAAGTCTTTGGAAAGTACTTTAAATTGTTCTTCTGACTTATTAGAGTTTAATGCCACAATTCGAGATTCAGAGAAATATCGCCAGGAATTCCCGGTTATATGATCCCTGTCCTGTAGATCTCCTGCAACTTCAGTGAAAATTATCATACCTTCTAATGATCTTTGCTTACAGGATGAAAAAAAGATACAAAAGCAACTTAAAGTCACTATGATTATGAATACTATATTTGATCTTTTAATATTCATTTATACTTTATTCAGGTTCGTTAACCGTTAGTATTTGATTGACTTTGATATTATCCAATATCTGTAATTTACCTGATGGCCATTTTATTTCTATTTTTTCAACAGTTTCATTCTTCAAAAGGCCAAAATGTATTCTTGAATCATTTTGTGACAGGTAACCAGTAGTGCTTTTTTTCTGAGCGGTCTGCATTTTGCCCCCCGCATACAGTTTAATTCTCGAACCTATTCCGTCTTTGTTACTCGAATGTCCTACCAGATTTAATGTAAGCCAGTTATTTTGATTCCCTTTATTATTTCTAATAAACATACCATGGCTATCTAAATTCACGATATAAATATCAATATCACCATCATTATCATAGTCACCAAGGCATGCTCCTCGACCCACATTCTCTTCGCGAAAGTATTGGCCTCGCTCAACGGATACATCCTTAAATTTTTCACCATCAATATTCTCAAACAATTGATCTTCTTGCCCATATTTATGCTTTAGTTCACCATTTGTTTTAAAAATATCTGGATCACCATCGTTGTCATAATCAAGAAAAGAAGATGACCATCCTACAAACTGACCTGATGCGACAGAGATTCCTGATGCATATGACCTATCATTAAAGAGCCCGTTTCCTAAATTCTCATAAAGAGAACAGTAATTATCGTCTGAAATAAAAATATCAAGTAACCCGTCTCCATTAAAATCAGCAAAATCTACAGACATACTTACCGTTGCTTCTCCAGACTGGCTGAAACCGGTTCCAGACATAGTACCCCGATCAGTAAACCCATTTCCCTCATCATTATGCCAGAGATAGTTAACAGTATGATCATTAGCTACATAAATATCCATGAAACCATCATCATCGTAATCTGCAGCACCAACTCCCATTGCTCGTCCATCAATGTCAATAATTCCCATTTTTTTTGTTACATCCATAAAAGTGCCATCACCATTATTATGATATAAAATATCCGGCTGGCTATCATAAGCCAATGGGCCAGGAAACCCGTCTGGAGCGTAATAATATTTATATTCAGGATCAAAATTCAGGTAATTCCCTACATAAAGATCAAGATTGCTATCATTATCAAAATCCAACCATACTGCCCCTACGCTACATTCTTTACCACCAGCAATACCTGCTTTTTTTGTAACATCTGAAAAAGTTCCGTTACCATTATTTTTATAGAGCGTATTAGGTCCATAATTGCTTAAATAAATATCAGGAAAACCATC
>CAZJCZ010000357.1:0-1965 GCA_964544575.1 uncultured Flavobacteriaceae bacterium
TAAAAATACTGAATTACTCATTTTTGCTAATGAACAAACGGCTTTACAATATAAAATTACACTAAAGAATTAGTTCTATCCACACTTTGAATGCCCACAACTTTTGCAAATTAAGCATCCTTCTTTATAAATTAATCCTTCAGGATCTTTACATTCAGGACATTTTTTATCTGCTGCTATCGCTCCTTCTTGTATAAAACGTTTTAAAGCTCTGGCAACCCCATTTTTCCAGGTATTGATATGCTCGTCATACAAGTTTAAATTTTGAATAAGATCTACTACATACGGCATTGGCATACCATGTCGTAATACACCTGAAATCAACTTGGCATAATTCCAAAATTCTTTATCGAATGACCTTGATAGTCCTTCAATAGTAGTTTTGTATCCATCACTGTCAATGTATTGAAAGTCATATCTGGAAATTCCATCTCCGTTTCTACTTTTCAGCACCCATCCTTTATCTACCCATTGTGGCAGATTAAAAGCATCTTTCATTTTCCCTGTAAAAATCTCATAAGGTCTGCCATCAATTAATCCTATAACTGCTAGCCATTTTTCTGATTCATTATGAAAACGAATAATCTCAGCTTCGATTCTTGTAGGACGTTTTGTTACAAAAGTTTCTGTAAGATATGTATTTTCTTCTTCTTTTTTCTTTTCAGATGCAACTAAAATGCCGCTTCTAGAACCATCTCTATAAACGGTAATTCCTTTTAATCCTTTTTTCCAAGATTCAATATAAATATCACCTACTAACTCTACAGGAACATCTGCTGCCAGATTTATTGTTGAGCTAATTGAATGTGTTGTATATTTCTGGACTAAAGATTGCATTTCAATGCGTTTTTTCCAATCTATCTCTGATGCTGTTGCACCGGCATAAGGGCTTTTGTCTAAATCCGTTTCACCAGTTGCATTCATCCATGTCTCTAGCTTTTTATGATAAACAGTAAATTCCTGAAAAGCATCACCAAGATCATCCACAAAATCAATTTTTGCATTTTCATCACTGGTATTTACTTTTCTTCGACGGTTATATGACAATAAAAAGACAGGTTCTATTCCAGATGAAACTTGAGCTAGCATACTTAATGATCCTGTTGGCGCCACAGTACTTATACTGATATTTCTCCGTCCAAATTCCATCATTCTAGTATAAATATCTGGAAATTCCTTTTCCATCATTTGAACAAACTCTGAAGTGTCTTCTATATTTCTGTTAAAAACTTCGAATTGACCCCTGGTAATTGCCATGTCAACACTACTGTCAAATTCTGCTTTTAACTTAGTCTTCATTATTTCATCTACCGAATCAATGGCCTTGTCAGTATCAAACTTAATTCCTAATGCGGCTATTGTATCCGCTAAGGCCGTAAACCCTAATCCAGTTCGTCTTCCTTTTTTACCGGTTTCTTGTAATAATTTCCAAATTTCTTTTTCTGTTCGTTTAACATGATCGGGTTCAGGATCGGCTTCAATTTTAGCAAGAATTCTGTCGGCAGCTTCAAGTTCTAGATCAACCAAATCATCCATTAAACGCTGAGATTCATAGACAACCTCATAAAACTTTTTAAAATTAAAGGCAGCTTTTTTTGTAAAAGGGTCTTCAACGAAACTAAAAAGATTAACGGCAATTAATCTACAACTGTCACCACCCTGCATTGCAATTTCTGAACATGGATTGGTAGAACTATTTTTAAATTCTGGATATACTGAAGAAGTAGAATAATGATGCTGTCTGTCCCAAAAAATAAGACCAGGCTCGGCCGTGTTATGGGCACATTCAGTTATTTTTTGCCATAATTCTTGAGCGTCTATTTCCTTGGTATATTTGGGTTCAGGGCTGCCAATAGGCCAATGTAATGTGAACGTTGAATCGCTTACAACAGCGTTCATAAATTCATCAGACAATCTAATAGAAATATTGGCTCCGGTAACTTTAGTAAGATCTTGTTTAATTGT
>CAZJCZ010000358.1:0-1963 GCA_964544575.1 uncultured Flavobacteriaceae bacterium
CTCCTACGCCCTGTATCACATATTTACGTTCTAGATCATTCTCAATAATAAAATAAAGTTCATCTTCTCTTGAACCAAACATTAAGGCGTCATAGGCTATATTATAATTTAGATCAGCTGTTGAGTTCGGTAAAAATCCTAATACTAATTGCCTGTGAAAACCTTCCGGGTCTTCATATCCAATTCTAACAATACTATTTTCAGTACCCGTTTTGTTGTTATTAGTTTTATAGTGAACAGATTCTCCTGAACTTTCTGTTTTAAATATCCTTTGTGAATTTTTAAAGATCACATTACTATTACCTGCCCCAATTACGAAAAAACCCTGTGCTACAGCCATATACTGTGTTGGGGGAAGTGCAAATTCTGATGATCCCAATCCGCCAACTATTGTTGAAGGAACAGATGGTGGTGCACCAGCGGTTAAATTTCTTGTTGCATACCCTCCATAATAGCCTGAATAATTATGTGAAGTTGAACCACCATCCACCCAATAATATAAGGTACCGTTTATAGCATCATTGGTGGCATACCCGCCTTCACCAATACTAATATTATCTTTTATAAACTCATCTACATCGATAGCAGATGGATATGGATTCCCTAGCATTACATATTCGTCGGTATCTATGGGGAACTGGTATAAGCCATCATTCGGAACGCCTTTAAAAACATAATTTTGTGTTGGGTCTGTTGTATTTGTTCCTTTCACTATAAAACCTTCACCAGGATTTAAAGGACTGTTTTCGTTAATTTTGATCCACCCCGCAACGGTTCCACTTCCTCGCTGGTATTTATAGAACCAACTTGAATTTAAAGTTAATGGGGTGGTTACATTACCGCCTCCGTCAACAACAGATGGCGCGCCATTAAAAGGAGAACCAGCATTAAATAAAACTTGTTGCGGTGTAAACGGATTTAAATTGGCATCAGTTCCATCAAGCATGCCGCCTGATATAGAAAAGGTTCCTCCATTATTTACCGGTGATGACCAATAATTATAGGCAAATGGAGAAAAATTTCCTTGCTGGTCTCTGAGAAATTTACCATTAGTCGAAGTATTGGCATCTGTACCTGAATGTGTCTGTATCAATTGAGCTTCACCAACTAAACGCAAATCGCCAGTTTTTAAATTGAGGCCATTGGTTATAAAAACACCGAAATTATCTTCAACTTGAACTCCAATTAAGCTATTATCAATTTCTATATTATAAAAGTTAATATTTTTTGTTAAACCTGAAATAGTTTGGATACTATTTAATGAACTTTTAAAGATTGTAGTCCCTGAAATCGCAGAAGTACTGTCGTTATTAACGAAGTTACTATTTAAATATAAATTACCATTGTTATTATGTGTTCCGTTATTTGTATATTCATCTCCAAAATAAACCGTTGTTGATGTTTCAACATGAAATAAGCCATCATTAATTATTTGTGAGCAAATGCTTAATGAATAAAGCGTACAAATACATAAGAAAATTAAATACTTTCTTTTCATGGTATTATTTAATTGAAATTCAATTAATTTGGAAAAATTAATTTTATAATTAGGTAAGTAATTATTAACCAGCTTATAACATTAGATTTCAACCATAACGATGATCTGATGATTATATTGAATAGATACTATACGGGAAAACCACATTTTTTTAATGGTAAAACCGTAATTACGAAAAAATAACTAATAAATATTTCGCAATAGAATGCAAAAAAAACGACTTTTCTTATTGGATGCTTACGCCTTAATATTTAGAGGGTATTATGCTTTTATAAAAAACCCTAGAATAAACTCAAAAGGGATGGATACATCAGCTATAATGGGGTTTATGAACTCATTGTTAGATGTTATTAAAAGAGAAAAACCAGATCATTTAGCGGTGTGTTTTGATAAGGGAGGGAGTGTTGACCGGGTTGAAATGTTTCCAGCATATAAAGCCAATCGTGATGAGACACCTGAAGCTAT
>CAZJCZ010000359.1:0-1960 GCA_964544575.1 uncultured Flavobacteriaceae bacterium
ATACAATTTTTTCAGTACTTTTTTGGATAGTTGTATATCTTTTATCAGACAGTATAAACGAGAATAATTCATCCACTTTATTGATATGAAAATATGTTCCATTTGATAACTGAGCAATATTTTTAAGATCATTCATATTTGCTCTGACTAACTGTTGCTCAATTTCATATGGTAAAACCGTTATAGCGCCATTTTTCGAAATATTATTACTTCCTACAGATACGTTGAAAGTATAATCACCAGGTTTTAAATTACTTAATGATATTTCAAAACTATTATTTTTCAATGTAAAAGGAAACTTATTAGTTTCTCCTGTTGTTTTATTGCGTATTGATAATAAAAGAGAGGCATTTTCGTCAAATGTATAGGTGGCATCGAAGTACTGAGCCTTGATAACTGCGTCTGTGTTAGAATATATAAAGGAATCATATGCTATTTCCAATTGATTTGAGCGTTTATTGGAAGCTAGATATTGTATCAATTTATTAAAGAAAATATCAAATTTTTCAAAAGTTTGATTCTCAACTTTCGTTAACATACGCCATTTCCAACTATTTTCACCAAATAAAACAGCTCCCCTCCTATTATTATCTGTAAAAGTCGTTAATAAAGGTTCTTCGGTAGCGATATTAGCAACATTTTGAAATAAGATCGTTTTATGAGGAACAGAAAAATTGATTTCACCAAAATAATCTTTTAAAGGCGGGAAATTTCTAAAACCAAGGTCATCAATTACAAATTCATCAAAGCTAGCATTAAAAACAGCTGAATAATTTTCCGTTTTCGTAATATTGTTTTTTGAAAAGTATTGTTGTGAAGCATTTAAAAAATTCCAATCTGTTTGTGTTCCCGTAATTATTAATAAGTTTACTTCTCTTATTGTTTTGAATATTTCTTTAAATTCTTTTGTTGGTTGATATAATATAACTAATTGATAATCCTTTAATTGATGAGTCTTGTTTAATTCATTTTCAATGATAACTTTTCGCTGTTTATTCATTTCAATTGAACGCTTAATCATGCTAATGTCAGGATGATTACTTTCGCTAAGGATCAAAATCTTAGCCTTCTCATTCACAACTTCTACAGTAAAGTTTTTGAGATTATTCAATGTGTTTTTTTCATTGTCTAAAGTGGCAATATCACATTGGTATTTTAACATTCCCACCGTTGTTGCAGGTAAATAAAACTGAATTTTTTGTGAATTTTGATCACTTGAAAAGTCTAAATATTGAGTAAATACCGTTTTGTTATTATGCTTTACATTGAACTTCTTTTGTACACGATCATTACCATCATATTGTAAAAAGACTTCTACAGGAAATTTATTATTTAAGTATGTATATGAATTTACATTTATCTGGTTAATTTTTACATCATCATATTTAACTGTATCACCGACTATTATGGGGTATAATGGTTGATTCGATTTATAAAATTCATAACTGGAACCATAAGTCTGGTTTCCATCTGTGATTAAAATTATTGGAGAAATACCATCATTATTAAATGACTCTAAAGATTTAAGAGTTTTAATAATATTAGTTCTAGGTTTGTCAAAACTCAACGAGTCTAATGGGTATAGACCGTCAGAAAAAGAATAATAATTAACTGTAAACTTCTTATTGATCTCAGTATTTGTGCTAATTTCATCTTTCAGTTTTTGCACTTTTTCTTGCTGATTAGCATAAGTTATAGATGATGAGTTGTCTATAAGAACATTTAAAACTGGTGATATGTCTTCGAATTGTTGAGATTTTATTGTTGGATTAATGACAAGCAGTATTATAGCGAAGAAAGACAAGCCACGTAATATCGCCAATAATAGAATGTCTTTACTCCTGTGTTTTACTTTATAGAAATATTGAAAAAAAGCCATCACAAAAGCTATGATGGCTGCTAAAACAATGTATAAGATTGTATATGTCATTATTGTTTACGAACTCAAAATTGATTAAGT
>CAZJCZ010000360.1:0-1959 GCA_964544575.1 uncultured Flavobacteriaceae bacterium
ACCATAATGACTGAACGGATCTTGATAATATTCTCCTCTTCAAAAAACTCTTCAGTATCGATCTCAACTGAATAGGGTATTTCTTTTTTGTAATGAATCAGAATCTTTTCACGGATAGCTTCATTAACAAAAAAACGTTCTGGTTTATCCGTCAATTGGTCTTTTGGATAAAAGGCAGGAGATTCTGGCAGTATTTCAACAATTTTTTCAAAAACCGAATCAACATTAAAGTTTTCTAAGGCTGAAATGGCATAAATTATCGCATTGGGTACTTTTTCTTGCCAATAGGTAATTTTTTCTTCGACTTCCTCCTGAGAGGATTTATCAATTTTATTTACCAATAAAAGGACCGGGATTTTAGCGTTGGTTATCTTATTAAAAAAATCTTCATCTTTCAATGCTGTTTCTCCTATTTCTACCATGTAGATCAATATATCTGCATCTTCAAAGGCCGATTTTACAAAATCCATCATGGATGCCTGCAACTCGTAAGCAGGTTTAATGATCCCTGGTGTATCAGAAAATAAGATCTGAAAATCTTCTCCATTCACAATACCTAGAATTCGATGCCTGGTGGTCTGTGCTTTCGATGTAATGATAGACAATCGTTCTCCTACAAATGCATTCATTAAGGTAGACTTACCCACATTTGGGTTGCCTATTATATTTACATAGCCTGCTTTGTGTGTCATAAAAAAATAACCGGATTATTAAGATACAAATGTAGGTTATTTTAAAAAGAGTATTTGTTCACTAAATTGTAATATCAAACCATGGCAAACCCCAATATTAAATAAAGCCCGGTAGTAATGATTCCACCAATGATGGCATAGGGCAATTGAGTTCTAACATGATCAATATGATCACTTGCTGCTGCCATTGATGAAATTATAGAGGTGTCTGATATAGGAGAACAGTGATCGCCAAAAATACCACCACCTAAGGTTGCTGCTATAACCAATGGTAACTGAACATTATGAATATTAGCCATAGGGATAGAAATAGCAAGCATAATGGCAAAAGTCCCCCAGGAGGTACCGGTTGAAAATGCAATAAAAGAACTGATAAGAAAAACTACAGCAGGTAAAAATTCCGGCGACAACCAATCTTTAGACCAATTGGCAACAAATTGGCCGGTACCTAATTGATTACAGGCATCACCAATAGCAAAAGCTAAAAGCATTAACAGTGCCAAAGGCATTAATTCACTGATCCCTTTGATCACTAGATCAATCATTTCTTTTGTTTTCATAATACCTTGTGTTCTGTACAGGATCATAGCTACGAAAATGGCAGTACAAACGGCATATAAAACGGATGATGAACCTGAGCCTTGACCAATGGCCTGAAAAAGATGATCTCCAAATGACCTGTAAACCTCCACTTTGTTCCAACCGGTAGCAGCCAAATTAATAGGCATCATAAACACCATTGTTGCCAGAGGTATGATCATATTATAGGCTTTTGCCTTGATACCTTCTTTGGGTTTAAAAGAAGTAACGGTATCTGAAAGCATAGGTTTAGCATTATCATTAAAGAGTTTACCGGTTTCCCGGATTCTTTTTTCGGCTTTTGCCATAGGGCCAATGTCTTTTTTAAGAACAATCACCAAAAAAACAATGACTATAGCCAGGATAGGGTAGAAGTTATAAACGATAGAGGATAACATTAATGAAAAAGGATTTTCTAAACCTTGTGTTAATAATAAACCCATTATAAATGCACCCCAAGCATTGAAGGGTATTAAAATGGAGGTTGGTGCCGAACTGGAGTCGGCGATATAAGCCAATTTTTCTCTGGAAATTTTTAATTTGTCGAATACAGGACGGTATAGAGTCCCCACCGTTAAAGAACTAATACTTGTTTCAACAAATAATAAAATACCTGTCAATAATGCTAATAATTGAATTATTACATTACTGTATCCGGATTGTTTTTTCTCAAAATAAGTAATAAGGA
>CAZJCZ010000361.1:0-1958 GCA_964544575.1 uncultured Flavobacteriaceae bacterium
ACGCATCGTCATATGACCTCGAGAGTTATAAAAATGTTTGTGAATACACCTTAGTATTTTTTGACATCTACCTTAAGGATAAGAAGTCAATGGTGAAAAAATTGAAAAATTTAAACAACGAATTGATAACAATATTAAATACGAACTAAAAGCACTACAGTCAACAATGGCTAAAAGGTATGCCAGATCATCTTTTCGCTATCTTTTACTTACTTGGTCCTAGCTAATACGTTGGACCCTCGTCCTATTCAAGTGACTGTCACGACTTCCTAGCCAGAAACCCGATCATTTAAATTTTTTAATTTACTTTTGAAGTTCATCAATCTTTTATATAAATGAAATTTACTCCTTGGTCGTTATTGCTAATTGTTGTGTTATTTTTTAATTTCAATGTATCCACAGCTCAAGATAAACCAATTACCGAAAAGTATAAAGAACAAGCGATATACAGGCTTTCGGAGTTAATGAACGATTTTTATGTGTTTCCTCAAGTAGCTAAATTAACTGAAGAACACTTATTGGCTCAATTGAAAGAAGGCCATTTCGAACAGTTTGGAAACGATGAGACTTTTGCCGTGGCTTTAACAGAATCAGTACAAGCTATTAACAAGGATAAACATATGCGTATCAGGTCTAATAGACCTTATGTTGCTCCGGCAAATTCTCCAGATAGAATGATTGAAGTGCGCAATGATCAAATCAATAGGTCGAGAAGATCAAATGCTGGATTTAGTTCGGTTAAGATTATGGAAGGAAATGTAGGGTATTTGGACTTAAGAGGTTTTGCAGGATTAGAAAATGGGAAAACGGTAGCCGATGCTTATATGAAATTAATGTCTAGAACCGATGCTATTATTATTGATTTAAGTAAAAATGGTGGTGGAAGTCCTAACATGGTTCAATATTTATGCAGTTTTTTCTTTGATAAGAAATTACATTTGAATAGCCTGTATTGGAGAGAAAGAAATGAAACACGAGAATTTTGGACGCTGGATGATGTTGGAGGAATTAAAATGCCCGATGTGCCGTTATTTATTATGACGAGTAGTAGAACTTTTTCTGGGGCAGAAGAATTTTCATACAATATGCAAACTCAAAAAAGGGCGATATTAATAGGGCAAACTTCAGGAGGTGGTGCAAATCCTGGAGGTACCATGAGAATTAATGATAATTTGAGTGTTTTTATTCCAACTGGAAGAGCAATTAATCCTATAACGAAGACAAATTGGGAAGGCGTCGGAGTTATCCCTGAAGTAGAAACAACAATTGAAGAAACTTTAGATAAAGCACACGAATGGGCAAAGAAGGCTGCTGAAGCTTACAGAAGCAAGACAAAAGAAAGATATAGTAAGTTGTTATTGAATTTGAATAGCAAATTTGACAGTTATACCGCCGGAAAATCGGAAGAGGCAATTCTTAGAGGGTTAAAAGAATGCCACGATATAAAATTATTAGGTGAAGGAGATATTAATAGTCTTGGTTATGAATATTTAATGGAGCATAAAAAGCCCAAAATTGCTGAATCAATATTTAGAGCAAACACTATTCTCAATCCAAATTCTGCTAATGTATTTGATAGTTATGCTGAATCATTAATGTTGAATGGAAACTTAGAATCTTCTCTTAAAAACTATCAGAGAGCGGTTAAAATTGCTATTGATAATGAGGATAGGGATATCGATTTATTTAAAAAGAATTTAGAAAACATTAAAAGCAAAATAAAAGCCGATAAATAAAATCAGGTTTTACTAAAAAGGATTCAACATGTATGTGAGTTCAGAATATTAGACTATAGTTTTTAAGTAATATTTCCATTCCACACACCTGCCTGTCGAAGGCAGGCATTATGCCTCCCTCCTACGCCTTTTTTGCATAATAAGTGTTCCATATATGAATTTAGCAAAAAAAAGATTTTCAAATTCACGTAATAATGTATATTTATCGGAGATATAAAAGGA
>CAZJCZ010000362.1:0-1943 GCA_964544575.1 uncultured Flavobacteriaceae bacterium
AAAGATCAGGTAATACTTTTGTTAGATTGTCCTTGTTTTCTGTCCCAAACTGTGTATCTTTAGTAGTATACTGATGGATTGTAATACCGGGATTAAAAGTAAATATGCCAGAAACCATTTTATAATGAATCCCAAGAAACAAATCTGAAAAATTGTAATCTACATCATTGTTTAAGTTAGAATCATTAAAACTTAACACACTACCATCATCTAATGTTTGTGAAATATTAGATGAAAAACTCTGCCCGCTTAATGTAGTTCCTAATGATAAATTTATGTTGCTCTTTGGTGTTAACAGATAGTAATAATCAAATTTTGCATCAAATTTATTAGTACTTGATTTTTGATCTTGAATAAGGTCATATATTCTTTCTGCATCTGATGAAGGAATCAGATCAAATGGTTGAGTAGATGCAAGTGAGTTATATAAAGGTTGATCTTTTTGATATAAATGCTGTATTTCAGAAGCAAAAATATTCTTATCATTTATGGTATAATACAAATTGAAATTTTGATTCAAAGAACCTGGTTTTTCTTCCTTATAAGTATCTACTGCACCTCTATTTGAGGAAGAAACATCATTTATCTCAGTTTGTTCTGATAGTTTTCCGAAAATATCATAATCTATGTGTAAATTGGTATTGGGTGTATATGTAGTGCTAAACTTTAACATACCTAATTTACTACCTTGAATTGCCGATGTTTCACTTTCTTCTATTAAACCAGTATCATTATATACTGTATTTGATTGGGTGAACATATCCGTTTCAGAATCGTTTACTATAGCAAAACCGTTAAAATCTAATGTTTTTTTCGATGCTAAACTAAAGTTTAAAGCACCGAATTTTGAAATAATTTCTTGAGCTCTATTATTTTGAGTTGTCATAAATCCTAAACCCCCGGAAGATACGTTAAAACTTGTTCCGCTGCCTCTCATTGCCCCGCGCAACCCTCCTGTAAACCTAAAATAATCGCGCCTTGTAAATGGCGTTTCGCCGATATTATTAAAATCAGCCAAAATATTTATGCTTTTTTCAGGGCTATAATAAAATAATTTAGGTTTTGCAATATATTTTTCATTCTCACCTACCCCAGCGTTTACCTCTCCAAACCAAAATTTATTTTTCCCGGATTTTAATTTAATATTAAGCGCAATGTTATCTTCATTATTGGTAACGCCCCGCATACCAGAAACTTCATTATAATTTTTTAAAACTTGTACTTTATCAATAGCGTTGGCAGGAATATTTTGTGTGGCTATTTTTGAATCTCCATCAAAGAATTCCTTTCCTTCAACTAAAACTTTATCAACTTTTTTACCTTCAACTTCGATCTCGCCATTATCATCAATATCAATCCCGGGTAATTTTTTTAGTACATCCTCTAATTTTTTTTCTTTACCAGAAACAAAGGAATCCGTATTGTAAACAATTGTGTCACCTATAATTTGAACCGGCATTTCATATATAAGCTCTACCTCACTCAATGACTCATTAGACTCTCTTAATACAATGTGCTTTTCCAATGTCGCTGAGGCATTATCTATTAAAATGTCAATATTCTGCGTGTCATAGCCTAAATAGCTCACCTTGAACGTATATTCTTGATCTTGCTCAAGGGTCAATCTGTAATTTCCTTTAGAATCTGTAATTGAATAGGATTGTAAAAATTTAGTACCTTTTTTAAAGGCAATAACATTTGCCATTTCTAAAGGGTTTCCTAATGAGTCTTTAACGGTCCCTTCAAATTTTACATTTTGCGAAAAAGAAATTAACGGTAAAATCGTAAATAATAATACTAAGGTGATATTTTTCATGCACTAATATTAATTGTATAATGTTAATATTTACCCTCTTATTCTTCTGTGCCCGCCGCCGCCACTTTTTTCACGCTCATTTTGCATTCTTTCTCTCATTTCTTTTGTTTTTTCTTCAATAATCGCG
>CAZJCZ010000363.1:0-1942 GCA_964544575.1 uncultured Flavobacteriaceae bacterium
CTTGTCATATTGGAATTTCGGCGGATGGCACCTTTTTGGCAACTTCAAATTATACAGGGGGCAGTGTCGCGATCTTTAAACTTGGTGAAAAAGGGGAGCTTATGCCCAATCCCCAATTTATTGACCACAAAGTTCTCGATAGTGCCAATACCTCCCATGCACATTCAGCAAAATTCACCAAAGACGGACTTTTTGTTGCCGATTTAGGATTGGATGCTGTTTTGCGATATACCTTGAAAAATAAAAATTGGGTACCCTACCAACAACCTCCATTGGAAATGGCGCCCAAAGCGGGGCCTAGGCATTTTACTTTTGGTCAGGACGGGAAATTCCTCTATGTAATTAATGAATTGAATTCTACAATCACCGCATTGCAAAGAAATGCGGATAGTTCATATGCTGAGGTAGAGACCTTATCGACATTGGCTAAGGATTTTAAAGGGGATAGCTATTGTGCCGATATTCACTTATCCAAAGATGGTAAATTACTGTATGGTTCCAATCGTGGTGAAAATACCATTGTTATTTTCAAAGTAGATCAAGCTTCCGGTAAGCTTAGTTTGGTCGACAGGGAAAGCGTTAATGGGGATTGGCCTCGAAATTTTGGGATAGATCCTAGCGGGAACTTTCTATTGGTGGCCAACCAACGAAGTAATAATATAACGATCTACAAGAGAAGTACGGAAGATGGCACCTTAAACTTCCTTCACGAAATGGAATTGCCGAGCCCCGTTTGTTTGGAGTTTTTGGATTTGTAATTCTTAATACAACCATATTTTTTCTGTTGGAAAATCCAGTCTAGAACTGATCTTAATCAGAAGAAATTAATAGGTGATTTTATTTTGAGTAATCTTAGTAGTCCTATTGTCGGAGATAACCTTTTCCTCTATTATATTATTGTAACTATCATAAGAATAGGACCATTTATTAATCCTTACAAGAGCTGTATCACTATTTATTATCTCATACGCTTTTGAATCTGTTCTATTGTTATGAATGTCAAAATTGCTTTTACTGAAACTATTCAATTTATTTTTATCTCTAAATCTACTTTCTTTAATCGCGTTGCCGTTTTCATCATATTCGCTTTTATGTATTAAAGTTATTTCTCCGGATTCATTATAAGTAACTAATTCAATCCTTTGCCAGTTTTTATTGAACCTATAGATTGCTAGGTCATGAAATTTTCCATTTTTGTAAAAACTTTTTAATTCAGCTGTTCTATTTTTTCTATCATAAGTGTATTTTTTTAAAACAGTTGGGGATTCTTCAGTTAAAAGCTGACCATATTTATTGTAACCGTAGTGAATCGAATGGCCGACCGTACCATCAGGTTCAGAATTACTGAATTCTATAATATTACCTTTTTTATCATATTTATAATGCCATGCCCCAGCAGGTTTCCGTTCTTGACCATAATAATCTAACCACTTAATCATTCTACCTTTTTTGTCAAAGTGAAAAACATCAACCGAGGAAAGTTCTTTAATTGAGTCTTTTTTAATAGTATATACCTCTGTTTCTACAATTTTGGGTATTCCCTTATACCCATCAAAAGGAGTTAAATATTTAAGATTTGTACAATTAAGAAACAATATTGAAATTGCAATTAAGAGGATTGGTTTATTCATCACTATAAAATATACATTATTCAGAATTAAGCACAAAAATATGATTTTACTTACATTCTTTTGACCGCGTCATTCAATCAAATTCATTCATTTTTTTCCTTACATTTAGTGTTGACTAATTACAACACTCTAAAAATGAAAACCATCTGCTCTAAAATCAGCATTGTATTGCTGGTTCTTACCCTTTTGCCATTATCCATTCAATCCCAAAAAAGAAAAAAATCAAACGCCGTAACTCCCGAGTATCCGGAGGAACTGTATTCCAGTTTGGAGTACCGTTTGGTAGGTCCCTTTCGCGGCGGTCGTTCCGC
>CAZJCZ010000364.1:0-1940 GCA_964544575.1 uncultured Flavobacteriaceae bacterium
TATACGTGCCATCCTTAACTAAAATTACCCCTTCTTCTTCTTCATTTCTTCCATTTTCCTTAATAATAAATGAATCCTTCATTTGAACCAAATTCAGCGCTTTTTGAACCCTATTATTATAAAGTACTATTTCTTCCTTATCTCTACAAACTCCTTTACAATTTTTTAAATGAAAATGAAAACAGCCTCCCGAAATATTCTGTAAACTGCAATATTTTGGACAGAGTTCATATTTCTCACAGAACTCTTCTAAAAATGTTCTGCATTGTGATTGGGAATAAAATTTTAATATCGGGTTTTTAAGGAGTTTAATACGATCGTAAATAATATGAATAACTCCTTTTCTATCTTCATAGGTCCCAATTCCATAGCTCGGGCTCGTTCTTTTTTGTGAATGATTGTATTTAGGGTACAATTTTTTTATTTCATCAGATTCCAACAGCAAGGCGATAAGTTCATTGCCAGTCAATACAAAGGTAATATCTGCCGTTTCGTTACATAATTTAAGCTCTTTATTGGCTTTGCTATAAATATGGCTTAAAACACGCTGTTTTATATTAATTGCTTTTCCAACATAGATCACAATACCATTGGCATCTTTAAAATAATAGACGCCCGTTTCATTGGGTAAATTATCCATTACCGTTTTTGGTAATAATGGCGGTAAAGTGGCTTGTCTTGATTTGTTATTCAAAAAAGAATCAAAAGTTCCGTTCGTGTCTAAAACTAGTAATTTTTCTAATAATGTTACAGTAGCTTCTGCATCTCCTCTTGCTCTATGCCTATTTTTGATATCAATACCCAAGGTAGTACATAAATTACCTAAACTATAGGATCGCTGACCGGGAATTAATTTTCTTGACAACCGAACGGTACATAGTTTTTTTCTTTTAAAGGTCGCCCCTAACTCATTCAATTCATATTTGATAACATTATAATCAAAGTTTACACTGTGAGCGACAAAAATGCAATCTTTTGTAAATTCAATGACTTCTTTAGCGATCTCATAAAATTTTGGTGCTGAGCGTACCATATCGTTAGTGATACCTGTTAATCCTGATATTCTATAACTAATGGGCGACTCTGGATTTACTAGTGTAGTGAACTCTTTAATAACCTTTTTGCCGTCATGAACAAAAATTGATATCTCGGTTATCTTATTTCCCTGAGCACCTAAACCGGTGGTCTCAATGTCAACTATTGCATACAAATTACTTTATTTAGGTGTTGATATCATATATCTCAAAAATAACAATTTTAATGGTAACCCGGTGATGACCTCATTACCAGATCTCTGAGGAAAAATTCTGGAGCCTGATCCGTAGTTATACTAAATAACCTCTTTTCCAATGTGTTGATTTCTACATCAAATTGATGATAATTTGAACTGTCTTTGTATTTTTTCTTTAGCATTTCCATCCCATGTATTTTATTTTCTAAGCATATGATATTAAAATAAATACTGAAATAATCATTGGTTAGTCTGGGCTGACCATGTTCTTTAAAATGTCTTCCAAAAAAATTAGTGTAACGCACATTGTAAAATTACATCAATATATAGTAGGTGATTGCTCGGTTTTGTAGCAAAATCAATTAAATTTTACTAAGTAGTTATTATTGATATTTCATATAGTCGTACTATCCATCTAAGTGAGTCCGCATAATATACCAAACTTGGCATAATTGATTCGGTTCAGCATTATAAATAGTACTTTTATGAAATTCTAATACCCTAATTTTGAAATATTATGATGATCAAACGAAATAGAATTCTCTACTTCTTCTTGATAATCGCTACTATAGGACTTGGATTAGCATCAAGAGCTGATTTTATTCCTAAACTGATCTATCCATTTTTAGGGGACATCCTTTACAGTTTAATGATTTTCTTCATAATTGGATTTATTTTCACAGATTTTAGTTCTCTTAAAATAGCTTTG
>CAZJCZ010000365.1:0-1935 GCA_964544575.1 uncultured Flavobacteriaceae bacterium
GTCAATCAATTCCTTTTGGTCTAGCAATATTCAACAATGCAGCCATTGGTCATGGCCAATCCAATTTCCTTACTATGACATTAGAACAGTAATCTATTTGATGTAAAAGTGCAGATATTTTCTGCACTTTTACTCAAGTGATATGATTACTTAATTAAAATCTTACAATATGAAAAAACTATTTAAATTTTTAACGATAGTAGGTTTGAGTTTATTCATGACGTCCTGTTATTATGATGCATATCCAGAAGAACCATTTAATGATGATGGAGGAAATAATGGAGGTGTTGATATATTATACACAGATCAAATTGTTCCACTGTGGGTGCAATGTACGGGATGTCATAAAGCGGGTGGAGATGAGCCTAACTTGCAAGACAATTCATACAGTAACTTGTTAGACGGTTATGTTGTTCCAGGTGATGCAGAAGCGAGTATCTTATATAATTCTCTTCTAGGAAGTGGTGGTGTACAATTAATGCCTCCAGGTTCAAAATGGTCAGATTCTAAAATTAATTTGGTTAAAGACTGGATTGATCAAGGAGCGAAAAATAATTAACGTTTAAGAAAACAAACATGAAAAATTATAAAATACTACTTTTTGCTTTTTTGATCTTACCTCTATTGGTTTTTTCACAAAAAATTGAAAAGGATACAATTATTAAAGATAAGCCAGAACGTGCTGCGTTTGAAAGCTCTTATATTATTGATAATCCAACAAATGTGCTTCTAAATAAAAATGCGCTAGAAGTACAGATGTCGCATAGATTTGGATTAATTAATGGAGGAGCGAATGATTTGGCAGGTTTTTGGGCACCATCTAATATTAGAATTGGTTTGGCCTATGGTATACACGAGAGATTAACCATAGGTTATGGAACTACGAAGTTTGATCGTTTACAAGATTTTAACTGGAAAGTTGGAATACTAAAGCAAACTCGTTCAAATAAAATTCCTGTAAGCGTTTCGTATTATGGAAACTTTGTAGTTGACGCACGTCAAAAAAACCAAGGCCTTTTCATCAATACAGACGATAGGTTCTCTTATTTCAATCAATTGATCATTGCTCGTAGGTTTAATTCAAAGTTATCTGTACAAGTTGCGCCAAGTGTGTCACACTATAATATAGTAGAGAACACAATGAGAAATGATATGGTAGCCGTGGCTGTGGGTGCACGTTATAAAATTAGCCCTCAGACATCAATAACAGTTGATTACAGCCAGCCGATCACGGAATTTTTATTGGACAATCCTTCTCCTGGGATAAGTTTAGGTTTTGAATTTTCAACATCTGCTCATGCTTTTCAACTATTCATAACTAATTATCAAGGAATTGTACCTCAAAAAAATTATATGTTTAATCAAAATGATGGATTTGGGAAAGGTGAATGGAATCCCTTCGGTAGTGGAGGAGGTCAATTCTTAATTGGATTTAATATTACCAGAATTTACAATTTTTAAAATTAGTATTCTTTAAAAACTAAAAAGACAGAATAAATATTTTTATTCTGTCTTTTTTTGTCGATACAACTCAATTTCCTAATCTTTTATATTAATCGACTAGAGTAGAACTTTCTAATATCATCATCAAGATTTTTATGACAGCTCACGGTATAGTAACATTTCGTTGTGTGACTATAGTTACATTACTAGGTAACAAAAATTGCATTTTAGATAGATTATTTTTTCCAAAAATAAATTAAAATATAACTAACACATTGATAAACAGTAATATAAAATTATTAAAAATATGATTTTAATCATGATCTAAACTCTTTTTTGCATGTAAATTTATATAATAATAAACGATATGTGGATCAAACCTTTTAAAATATGAAAATAGTTTAGTATCTATTTTGACGATTAAAAATTATTGAAAAATATGAAAGACAACACTAGAAAAGGCAAACAAATATCAAGAAGAGGTATCTTACC
>CAZJCZ010000366.1:0-1934 GCA_964544575.1 uncultured Flavobacteriaceae bacterium
TTTCCCTGGCTCCCGGAAGGATATGTCTTTTTGGAGATCATCAGGATTATTTAGGCTTACCGGTTATAGCCTGCGCCATTGACAGATCAATAAAATTAACTGCGGTTCAAAATTCATCAAGTGTTTTTAAATTAAATATGGTTGATATTGACGAAATAAGAATCATTGATATCACCGATACTTTTCCTGTTTTAGAACCCCGAGATTATTTTGCTTCCTCCTTACGAGTTCTTAGAAGGCATGGTTGTATCCCATCAGTTGGATATGATATTACCATAACTGGAAATATTCCAATTAATTCGGGCACGTCAAGTTCGTCAGCCTTATTAATTGCGTGGATTAAATTTTTAGTAGAGGCTTATGGCGTAAATGATGCTGTAACCCCTGAATTTATTTCAAAAATTGGGCATGCTTCTGAGGTGTTGGAACATGGTGAACCGGGTGGCATGATGGATCATTACAGTATTGGAGTTGGTCATATTGTCCATATTAAAACGACTGAACCTTATGTTTGTAATATTATCGGAACCCAAATGAAAGGTCTCATCTCAGGTGTATCAGGTGTCCCTAAAGAAACAATAGGAGTACTCGGAGATTTAAAAGGCAATGCTTTAATGGCAATAGATATAATAAGGCAAAATTTTCCAGATTTTGATTTGCATAACACTGAGGTTGTAGACTTAGAGAAATACACAGCTTTTTTGCCTGATCGATTAATTCCATATTTTGAAGGAGCCATTAAAAATCATCATTTTACGAAAGAGGCATTAAAAGAATTTCAAAAACCAATACTGGATTTAAAAAAGATTGGTGAATTAATGAACGGACATCATACTGTATTAAGAGATCTATTGAAAATTACTGTTCCAAGAATTGACGATATGATCGATGCGGCATTAGAAGCGGGTGCCTATGGTGCAAAAATTGTTGGTTCTGGTGGCGGAGGTAGTATAGTTGCCATTGCAGAACCAGGGAATGAAGAGCCAGTAATTAAAGCAATAAAAGCTGCGGGTGCAAAAGAAGCTTATTCAGTTTCTGTCGATCCGGGAGCGAGAATATTATAATTGATAAACTTTTAAAGAGTCAATAATGCATACTAATTTAGTAATATTAGCAGGTGGGGTATCTTCAAGGATGAAAAAGGAAAATTCAAACCCTAAAATAAATAAAGAAGAAGTCGCACAAGCTAATGAACGAAGTAAAGGGCTTATTGGAGTGGGTCCAGACAATAGACCTTTATTGGACTATTTGTTGTACAATGCCAAAAAAGCAGGGTATGAAAATATATATATCATAATAGGCGAACAAGGAGGAATGTTTAAAGAGTTTTATGGGAAAAAACGAAAGAAAAATAACTTTAATGGTCTTAATATATCATTTGCCATTCAATACATCCCGAAGGGAAGAGAAAAACCATTTGGAACTGCAGATGCTTTGCTGCAAGCTGTTGAGCAATATCCTGAATTAAACTCGGACTCTTATACGGTTTGTAATAGTGATAATTTATATTCCGTTGAAGTCTTGTATAAATTAAGGGAAACCAAAAGTCCTAATGCATTTATTAGCTATGACAGAGATGCCTTAGACTTTTCATCAGAACGGATTTCACGTTTTGCTTTAACTAAACTAGATGAAAATAATCTCTTACTGGATATAATTGAAAAACCTTCATCAATCATCGTTGATAATTATAGAGATGCTCAAGGTAAATTAAGAGTAAGTATGAATATCTTTAAGTTTTCGGGTCAAATGGTCTATAAATATTTGAGAAATTGCCCAATTCATCCTGAAAGAAATGAAAAAGAATTACCTTCAATGTTATTAAACCTATTGAAAGATTATCCAAATTCGGTGATAGGTATTCCTTTTTCTGAACATGTGCCTGATCTAACAGAAAAAAAAGATATTGCGGTAGTAAAAAAGTATTTGAAAAA
>CAZJCZ010000367.1:0-1925 GCA_964544575.1 uncultured Flavobacteriaceae bacterium
TTGATGAAGTGATTTCTGATTTGGATGCATTGGTATTAAGAGTACAAAAAGCCAAAATAGATAAAGAAATAGTTTCAATAGCATATCATGGTAACATTGTTGATGTTTGGGAAAAATTTGATACTGAAAATGTATATGTTGATTTAGGTAGTGATCAAACATCATTGCATAATCCTTGGGCTGGTGGGTATTATCCCATTGACATTACTTTTGAAGATGCGAATGATATGATGGTCAACAAACCAATATTATTCAAAGAAAAAGTTTATGAAAGTTTACGACGCCAGACCAAAGCGATCAATAAGCACACTACAAGAGGCACTTATTTTTTCGATTATGGCAACGCATTTTTATTAGAGGCATCACGTGCTGGAGCAGATATCATGGCTGAAAATGGCATCGATTTTAGATACCCAAGCTATGTGCAAGATATTATGGGGCCTATGTGTTTTGATTATGGCTTTGGGCCATTCCGTTGGGTATGCACCTCTGCTAACTCTGATGATTTAGTTAAAACCGATAAAATAGCCTGTGATGTATTAGAAGAAATAATGATAAATTCTCCGGTTGAGATCAAACAACAAATGGCTGATAATATAAAATGGATAAAAAGTGCTCAAGAAAATAATTTAGTAGTTGGTTCTCAAGCAAGAATTTTATACGCGGATGCTGAAGGTCGTATCAAAATTGCAAAGGCATTTAATAAGGCCATAAATGAAGGTGAAATTTCTAAGCCCATAGTTCTAGGAAGAGATCATCATGATGTTTCAGGTACAGATTCTCCGTACAGAGAAACAGCAAATATTTATGACGGCTCTCAATTTACAGCAGATATGGCCATACAAAATGTTATCGGAGACAGTTTTAGAGGGGCCACATGGGTCTCCATTCACAACGGTGGCGGTGTTGGCTGGGGAGAGGTTATTAATGGGGGATTCGGCATGGTTCTTGATGGTACTATGGAAGCTGAACAGCGTTTAGAATCTATGTTATTCTGGGATGTAAATAACGGAATTGCAAGACGTAGTTGGGCCAGAAACGATGAGGCAATTTTTGCTATTAAACGTGCAATGGAAGCTGAACCCAATTTAAAGGTAACTCTTCCTAACATTGTAAACGATACCTTATTAGATAATTTATTTAAAAAATAGTATTATGAAAATTTTAAAATTACTTCCTTTATTGTTAATCTTTATTGCAACTTCCTGTGTTTCCGTTAGAGTTTCCTCAGATTACGATAAAAATTCAGACTTTAAACAATACAAAACATTTGCATTCTATAAAAAGGGAATTGACAAAGTTGATATTTCTGATCTGGATAAGCGTAGAATTCTACGAGCCATTGAAGCCGATTTATTAGCTAAGGGTTTTGCTAAATCTGAGAATCCTGATTTATTAGTAAATATATTCACAAAGTCCAGAGAAAAAATTAATGTTTATAATAACAACTATCATGGATGGTACCCTTATTACTATGGTGGATACGGATATTATGGTGGATATGGACATTATGGGTTTGGATATGGAGCATACAATAATGTTTCTAAATCTACGGAAGGCACATTGTTTATTGATTTAATTGATGCCAATAAAAAAGAATTAGCATGGCAAGGAATGGGCACTGGAGCATTAACAACTTCTGGGGATATAGCTAAAAAAGAAGAACGAATCAAAGAATTTGTACACGAAATAATGGCGAAATATCCGCCAGTAGAAGAATAATATAGTTCTGTTTTAATGTGAAAAACCCTCAATAGGCATATGTCTATTGAGGGTTTTTCTATTATCTATTACAAGTTAATAATTCATGGGGCATTCTTAATAGAGGCCTGTGCAGAGGCTACTCGTGCTATAGGAACTCTATAAGGTGAGCAACTTACATAATTCATACCTGTTTTATAGCAAAACTCCACTGAGCTTGGTTC
>CAZJCZ010000368.1:0-1906 GCA_964544575.1 uncultured Flavobacteriaceae bacterium
CTATGGTGGGAATTACCTCCTTCGTCGGTTTGTCCCGCCCGAACATCTTGAGATTGAAAAATCCTGCATTCCATGCAGCTTTTTTGTTTGATCCACCTTCGCTCGGTTCCCAGAAACAAAAAAACCAGCGCATTGCGCTGGTTTTTTCAATCATCTGTACTCGAGACGGGACTTGAACCCGTACGGACTAATGTCCATTGGATTTTAAGTCCAACTCTTATTGGTCTAATTTGGTGCTATGTGTTCTTATAATCAGTTGTTTATGAATTATTTACAATTTTTGTAAATCATAAAAATACAAGTAAAACCGTCATTTGTTGTACCTATGTTGTACCAATTGTTGTACCAATTTTGTATCTTTAAACAGTTGATTAACGGGTAGCTATGGCATCAAGTGTAAAAGTAACATTACGAAAAAAACCGAACAAAGAAGGTAAATATCCGCTTGCGGTGCGTATTACCAAAGATAGGCGAACTTCATATCTCTATACAGGGCAATTTATCGATTTAAAACATTGGGATGCTACGGAGCGTATTGTTAGAAAATCCCACCCCAATGCCGTACGGCTAAACAACCTATTACTTGCAAAGTTGTGGGAAGCCAATAAAAAATTGCTGGAATTGCAAACAACTAAGGATGATATTTCATCGGAACAAATCAAGAAGGAAATCACAGCTCCTTTAAATAAAACCACTTTTAAGGAACTGTCCGAGAGTTATCTTCAAGAAATTAAGGCAAATGGAAAATTAACCCGTTATGCTTCTGATAAAGTTCGTGTAGACCATGTGTTACGTTTTGCCAAAAACAATTATCTAACCTTTAAAGAGATTGATGAGGCCTTTCTGAGACGTTTTATGAGTTATCTGAAAGTTAGTAGAAAGCTGTCGCAAAGAAGTGTTGTAAATAATCTTGTAGTTATTCGAACTCTTTATAATAGAGCTATTAAACAAGGGATGGTTGATCGTAAACATTACCCTTTTGGATCGGATAAAATCCGCATCAAGTTTCCGGAAACTGAAAAAGTCGGATTGACCATTAAAGAAATTCAGGAAATCGATGGGTTGGATAATTTAAATAAGCAAGAAGGCCATGCTCGTAATGTTTGGTTGTTCAGTTTTTATCTGGCAGGTATGCGGGTAAGCGATGTGTTACAAATAAAGTGGAGTGATATTTATGACGACCGCTTACATTATCGCATGAATAAGAACGACAAATTGCTTTCCCTTAAAATACCCGAGAAGCTTTTGCCTATTCTAGCACATTATGAAGTAGATAAAGCAAGCGACACGGATTTTATCTTTCCTGAAATGAAGAAAGCAAATACAGAAAGTATACAAGACGTTTTTGCCAAAACAAAGACCGCGACTAAAAAGTTCAATAACTATTTGAAATCAATAGCAGCGAAAGCGAAAATTAATAAGAAAATAACGATGCATATTGCCCGTCATAGTTTTGGGAATATAGCAGGAGATAAGATTCCAATTCAGATGCTACAAAAATTGTATCGCCATTCCTCTATTACTACTACGATAAATTATCAAGCTAACTTTATGCATAGGGAGACAGATGATGCTTTAGAGAAAGTAATCAACTTTTAAAGTTGAATTTTCAGATTTTATAACTTAGACCTTCGTATTCTTTCGAGGTTAAAATGTTTAATTGAAGGTGGGGCTAAGTATACTAGTTCAAATAAGTAGGAATTAGCCTTAATTGAACTTTGCTAACGTTTAGTAAAAGAGCAGTAGCGGATTAAACGCACATGCTTTTCAAATAGCAATATAATTAATCAAATGCAAAAACGGTTTGAGTATGCACCCAAACCGCTATTGCTTTTATACCTTGTTGTGCCTAGTGATTTTACATCTCATCACAAATCATCATATTCAATTTTGTAAATGCTTTAGC
>CAZJCZ010000369.1:0-1894 GCA_964544575.1 uncultured Flavobacteriaceae bacterium
TGGCTGTATCATTATTACACTCCTTTGAATATGAAGAAGCCGAAAAAGCCTTTGTCCAGGTAATTGATGCTGATCCCAATTGTGCTATGGCCTATTGGGGAGTTGCTATGAGTATAACGCATTCACTTTGGTATCAGTCAGATCTTAGTTATTTGGAAAAAGGTTCCAAACTTCTTGAAATCGCTAATGCCCTTCCTACTGGTGAAAGGGAGAAAGATTATTTGGATGCCATTACTACATATTATAAAGATTGGGATACACAGGATAATCAAACACGGGCCAAATTGTACGAAAAGAAAATGGAAGAGATTTACAATAAATATAAAGATGATACAGAGGCTGCCATTTTTTATGCATTGGCATTGAGAGCAGCAGCAGATAATACAGATAAAAGCTATTCGAATCAAAAAAAATCTGGTGATATTTTGGAAAAGTTATTTGTTGAACAACCCAATCATCCGGGTATTGCACACTATATTATTCATAATTATGATTATCCGGAACTTGCGCATTTAGCCTTACCTACGGCTAGACGCTATGCCGAAATTGCCCCGGCTTCATCACACGCCCAACATATGCCTTCCCATATTTTTACACGGTTAGGCCTTTGGGATGAATCTATAGAGTCTAATATTAATTCGGCAAATTCGGCCCGTTGTTATGCTGAAGCTAGCAATATGGTCGGTCATTGGTCCAATGAGCTTCATGCGATGGGATATTTAGTATATGCCTATTTGCAAAAAGGTGATAATGAAAAAGCAAATGAGCAATATGAACTTATGAAAACAATGTATAAGGTGTATCCATCTAATATTTTTGCCATTGCTTATCCTTTTGCCGCGATTCCTTCAAGGATAGCATTAGAAAATAAACAATGGGATATTGCAGCAAACCTTGAGCTTCATGATACGGAACTAAAATGGGAAGATTTCCCTTGGCAAAAGGCTTTACATCATTTCGGTAGAGCCGTAGGTGCTGCGCATCTTAAAAATTTTAGTTCAGTTGAAAAAGAACTTGTGATTCTTAAATCACTGAGACAAAAAGTTATTGAGAATGGTAACCAGTCTTTTGCGAAACAAATTATGGTTCAGATTACAATTTCCCAGGGCTTACTATATTATTTTAGTGGTGAAGAAAATAAAGGTATTGCACTTTTGAAAGAAGCCGTAGAATTGGAAGATGTTGTTGGTAAACACGGGGTTACACCTGGTAAATTGATACCGGCCAGGGAATTTTTGGCAGAGGTGCTACTAGATTTAAACAAATCAAATGATGCTTTAGCAATCTATGAAGAAAACCTTAAAGGGCATCCAAACAGGTTCAACGGTATTTATGGAGCCGCTATTGCTGCCAAACAAATTGGAGATCAGGAAAAAGCTACACGTTACTTTGAGCAATTGATTGAACTAACTAAAAATTCAAATAGTGACCGACAAGAACTGGCAGAAGCCCAATCTTATTTAGAGGGTAAACAGAGATCTATCTAAGCAATGATCTGTAAGTTAATTCAAAATAGAGTACTTGTGTTTATACTATGTTATGCTGCATTCATGGTTTCATGCAAGCAATCTTCAGAAAAACAATTACCTGTTTACAATCCCTCAGATTTTAATCAAGCTTTAGTTGATAAAAGCTTACGTAAGATAAGTAAAGATCATACAGTTTCAGATTTCAACTTAATAAATCAGAATGGAAAAACAGTTACGCAAGAAGATTATAAGGACAAGATCTATGTTGCGGATTTCTTTTTTACAAGTTGCCAGGGTCCTTGTCCAATTATGACCGGTAATATGGCAAAAGTTCAGGAGGTCTTTGTAACGAATGATGACATCATGTTCTTATCACTTTCGGTAACACCAGATTTAGATAGTGTCCCTGCACTGCGCGAATATGC
>CAZJCZ010000370.1:0-1888 GCA_964544575.1 uncultured Flavobacteriaceae bacterium
AAAAAAAGATTGAAATGGGAGAAGTTAGAAGCTGGATTTAAAGTCAAAATTCCTGAAGAATTACGAAATAATTTACCTTCAAAATACGCCTGGACATTGAAAATAGAAGCTGTAAAATAATAATAAATAGTTGAACGTATGTTTTTGAACAACAACATAGTAAAAGCGATAAGATCTGTTTTTTTTATTGGGATATTTTTAATTTCCTCGATTTCATTAGCTCAACAACCGGCAGATTTTGTTAACCCTTTTATCGGAACCTCTAATTTCGGAGCCACATTTCCTGGGCCAATTGCACCAAGAGGAATGGCGAGTATTAGTCCGTTTAATGTTGCCGGACCTCAAAATTTACCATTAGAAAAAGATAGTAGGTGGTTGTCTAACCCTTATGTTCATGAAAATACCTTTTTAACAGGTTTTAGCCAGGTGAATTTGAGCGGTGTTGGCTGTCCGGAATTGGGTGTTATATTGTTAATGCCTACAACTGGAGTAGTTGAAACTAGTCACTTAAAATATGGTTCAACCTTTTCTAATGAAGTAGCAAAAACAGCATATTATAGTACAAAAATTGATAAGTATAATATAAAGGCCGAATTCACAACAACAAAAAGAGTTGGTGTTAGTAAGATTACATTCCCAAAAGGGGAATCTAATATTTTATTAAATCTTGGATTAGGTCTAACCAATGAACAAGGTGCGATGGTTAAAGTTGTTTCTTCATCAGAAATTGAAGGCATGCGTTCTGTCGGATCTTTTTGCTACAACAACCCTGAAGCTGCCTATCCTGTTTATTTTGTTGCTAAATTTTCAAAACCAGCCGATAAGTTTGGTGTGTGGAAAAAACCTGCAACATATAATGGTGTTGAAGCACAATGGATGGGTTACAATGGAAAAACTCGTATGATGGATAATGCAACAAAAATGGTTGTTGGCGATAGTATTGGAACTTATTTTTCATACAAATTTGATAAAATAGAAACTATTGAAGTAAAAATTGGGGTTTCCTATGTGAGTATAGAAAATGCCAGGGAAAATCTAAACAAAGAAACCGCCAATAAGTCTTTCGATGATATTTACAAAGAAACTTATGCTGAATGGAACGAACTACTTTCCAGAATTAAGGTTGAAGGTAATTCGAAAGAAGATAAAATAATTTTTTATACAGCTTTGTATCATACCTTAATTCATCCAAATACGTTGAATGATTTCAATGGTGAATATCCAGAAATAAAAACAGGAGAAATAGGTAATACAGAAGGAACTCGATATACCGTATTTTCTCTTTGGGATACATACAGAAATTTACATCAGTTAATGTCTTTGGTATATCCAAAACAGCAATCTGATATGATAAAAAGCATGTTAGATATGTACGATGAAAATGGTTGGTTGCCAAAGTGGGAGCTTAATTCTACCGAAACATTTACAATGGTAGGCGATCCTGCAAGTATTGTCATTACTGATACTTATTTAAAAGGAATTCAAGATTTTGATGTTCAAAAAGCATATAAGGCTATGTTGAAAAGTGCTGATCAACTTGAGAATAACCCCTTACGCCCGGGACTTAAAGATTATATTGAGAAAGGTTATTTAACTACCGATAATGGTGGTTCTGTTTCAACAACCGAAGAGTATAATGCCGCTGATTATTCAATCGCGTTGTTGGCAAAAGCATTAGGGAAGAAGGAGGATTATAAACGATTTAAAAATCGTTCCATATCATATAGAAAATTGTTTGATAAAAAATTAGATTTATTACGCCCTCGAAAGTCAGATGGGAGTTGGTATGAACCCTTCAACCCATTAGCAGGAGCTAATTTTACCAAAAATATTGGTTTTATTGAAGGAAATGCCTGGCAATATGCATTCATGGTACCCCATGATATTG
>CAZJCZ010000371.1:0-1886 GCA_964544575.1 uncultured Flavobacteriaceae bacterium
GTTCCGTCAGGAGAAAAGAAAGCTCCTCCGTCATATCCTAACTCGAAAGTTATTTGTTTTACATCACTTCCATCCAGATTCATAGTATATAGGTCAATATCTCCATTTCTCGTAGATGTGAAAACTATTTTATCCCCTTGAGGCGAAACAGTTGGTTCAGCGTCATAACCTTTTTCATTGGTGAGTTGATTAACAATATTACCCTCTAAATCAGCTACAAAAATGTCATAGGTATCATAAATAGGCCAAATATATTTACCTTCTCTCCTTAAAGGGGTTTCCGGACATTCATCGCCACCTAAATGAGTAGAGGCATAAATGATATGTTTGTTATCCGGTAAAAAATAGGCACATGTTGTTCTTCCTTTACCAGTACTTAACATTGGTGGGGCAATACTATCAAACTTTTCATTAGCGTTCATTAAAAACATTTGATCACACGAAACGTTCCATTTAGTATAATTTGATTGAAAAACTAATTGTTTATCATCAAAACTCCAATAAGCTTCTGCATTATCACCTCCAAAAGTTACTTGTCGTATTGATTTAAAATGTTTTTCTTCAGGGTAAATTAAGGAATCATTATTCGCCTCAACAATAGTTTTAATATCTGTTTTTACAGCCTTTTCATTTTTGCAAGATGTTATTGAAATCACAAATAACAACACATATATGTACTTCATAAGTCTAATATTATTAATTTTGCGTAAAAATAATATTTATAAAATGAAACGATTATTAATTATACTTTTATTTGCATCAATAATTGCATGTAAAAAAGAATACGTACCAGAAAATAAAATACAAGAAGATGTTGCTTTTTTAGCTGATGATAAATTGGAAGGAAGACAAACAGGAACTGAAGGTGAAAAGGCTGCGGCAGAATATGTTGCTAAGCGTTTTAAAGAGTTGGGGTTAGAACCAAAGGGAACCGATGGTTATTTTCAAGATTTTACTTTTAAACCAAAAACAGGTCCTCATCAAGAAGTAAAATATACCGATACTAAGGTGGACAGCACCATTACCGGAAGAAATATTTTAGCATATCTTGACAACAATGCCAGTCAAACCATCATTATAGGTGCTCACTATGACCATTTAGGATATGGTTCTGAAGGTTCATTATACAGAGGTGAAGATAAGCAAATACATAATGGAGCTGATGATAATGCAAGTGGTGTTGCCGTAATGTTAAATTTAGCTAGTAAACTTAAGAAGGCTAACAAAGGCAATAATTATTTATTTATGGCTTTTTCTGGTGAAGAAATGGGACTATTAGGTTCAAACTATTTTGTAAAAAACGCAACTATCAATTTAGATTCAGCTAACTATATGTTGAACATGGATATGGTGGGCCGATTAAAGAAAGACAGTGCACTTGCTGTTTATGGAGTTGGAACCACCCCTATTTTTAAACAAGTAATTAATGCCAGTAACAACAAATTTAAATTGATTGAAAAAGAGTCTGGTGTTGGTCCTTCAGATCATACTTCCTTTTATTTGAGCGATATACCTGTTTTACATTTTTTTACCGGACAACATGAAGATTATCATAAACCAGGTGATGATGCTGATAAATTGAATTATGATGGTATGGAAGCCATTTCCACTTATATTTTTGAAATTATTACAGATCTTGATGATAATGGAGAATTAGCGTTTAGAAAAACTAAAAATGAAAGCGATAGTGCACCACGTTTCAAAGTAACTCTTGGTGTAGTACCAGATTATATGTTTGACGGAGAAGGCATGCGGATTGATGGAGTTAGTGAAGATAAACCAGCACAAAAAGCAGGATTACAAAGAGGTGATGTGGTAATTAAATTAGGTGAGTATGACATTAAAGATATGATGGGTTATATGACTGCATTATCAAAATTTGAAAA
>CAZJCZ010000372.1:0-1878 GCA_964544575.1 uncultured Flavobacteriaceae bacterium
TTATTTTATTTCATCATCAATAAGTAACAATATTCTATCTATTTCCTCACTAAATATTAAATAGTCATTATTATTGAGACTCAAGGACATAGTAACAATGCCAACCATATGACCTTCAAAAGATAAAGATTTCAATAAATGAAGATTTCCTTGCTTAAATTTAGACTGTTTTATTCCTAAACCTTCAAGCACAGGTCCATAAATCACTTTTCTTAAATTTGCTTCGTTTCTAACTATATCTATTGTTATGTATCTTAATCTTTGAAGCTCCTGTTCTTGCAATCTTACCTTTTGCAATAATCCATTCCATGATGATAATGCAAATTTCAATTCATGATTACCAAATAGACCAAGCTTACCAGAACTAATTATTTCATCTAAAACACCTTGATTTGGGTTAAATTGGATTTCTCTAGATAATGCCCCAGTCATTAAAATCCCAAACTCTTCTTCTGTTATTTCAGGACCCTCTGGCCCAATATTGTCAACTATTTTTAATGCGTAATCTACATTTTTATTATTGTGGTTCATTACTGTTTCCATTTCACCTTTGTTAAAGATGAATTCTTTCCTAAGTGCCAACAAATACTGCTGTTCAGTACTTCTTAATATTTTATATTCATTCCAATTATTAACCTGTAATGCCAACAGAATACCTACCATTACTAATACAATTTCGCCAATTGCGTATTTCAAGTACTTACCAGTTTTATTTTTCTCCATAAGGTCGTATCGTATTTTTCTAAAGAATTTGATCATTGGTTTTCTTTATTCTAATGAAGGCTAACGTTCAGTGTAAAATGCGTTTTAATGCATTTTTAGACAATGTTGTAGCCAGTTTATTTTAAATAATCAAATGTATTTACCATTTCATACTTCGGGCTTCTCCTTATAAAGTCCCTTAAAAATGCAGTATGAGTTGCACCCATTAGAATAAAAACTCTGTCATCCTTATCAAGAGATATTCGATTGAGATTTGAATACATTCTCAAATTACGTTGATATAATTTAGCAGCCTCATCAGCACCTTCAAAACCATCTTTTGTACCAACATGTGTAAGGATGTCGGCATTAATAGTTAACAAGAAATCTAAGTATTTATCCCTATTGGTCAACTTAAGGTTTTCAAGCAAAGCCAATGTGTCCTCATCCACATTGACTTCTGGATAAAATTGCATTGGATCCGTATAAAAACTGTCAATAAAAACAGAATCTATTGAGTTTTTAATATCCTTGGCTATCATATAATTATAGCCCATCTTATGATCAATACCGTAAATTCTTTCCGTATTAGCCAATCTGCCTAATTCAAATGCCAGAAGTTGAACTTCAGAGGGGTTTTTAAATAACATATCGGGATTTTCGAGATATTCTTTATACTGTGCTTGAAGTTTATTATTGTATTCAGGAGGTTTTTCAACTATAATTACTGTCGGTTTGAACTCCGCTATTTGTTTTGCTATATCATGAATGTTTCTTTGATTTTGCTTGTCATTTTCATCAAACTCAGTGGTATTGGCATCTGTGGTAAATCCCATATGAAATGTTCCAAAATTGAGTATTGGTATTTTGGTTGACACTTCTTCAATACTCTCATGATTATTTTTTTTACTAAGCTCTTGTAGTTGAGTTGATTTATTTTCTTTACATCCACAGATTAGAAGAATTAGGCTTATAATTATTAGATTTAATTTCTTCATTTTTATCTTCTAGTTTTAATTGGTTACAACAAAGGGATATAGTTATTAACTATATTTCACTTATAACTACCAAGATAGTACAACAAATATTATAGGCATAATACATTTAAAAACATGACCCCTACATTGTGTAGAATTATAGCTGTTTTAGTGATGTTGAACAAGGAAAGATTGACTT
>CAZJCZ010000373.1:0-1874 GCA_964544575.1 uncultured Flavobacteriaceae bacterium
TTCTGAAGAAATTAACAACTTTTCATCTTGGGGTTCACAAGCTGAATCAAAGTAACTTTCCGTTTCAAAAATTTGTTGGATCATCTTTTTTGTAAAAGATCTTTTTAATTTCATTTTGAATTGTGAATTCTCCAAGCTATTATAAATCACTAATTGATCTACTAAAGGATTACCAATATTTGTTACCAGCTTTAGTACTTCATTTGCTTGAAGCATGCCTACCATACCAACAATAGTATTCAAAGTGCCTATTTCAGAACAATTAGGGATAGCTTCCTTTGAAATTTCGGGAAAAGCATCACGTAAATTGGCACTAAAAGAATCATCAGGTAGTTTAACATTAAAATTTGCCACATAACCGTCAAATTTATATAATGAGCCATAGATCAGTGTTTTATTGTGAAGAACACAAGCATCATTCAATAAGTACTTTGTAGGTAAACTATCCGTACAGTCCAAAACATAATCAAATTCATTAATCTCATTGAATACAGTACTTTTTAAAACAGCCTTATTACTATAACTCACCCTTACAAAAGGAGAAATAGATTCAATGTGTTTTTTTAAAACTTCTGTCTTTGGTTTGCCAATATCTTTCATTGTATAAAAAACCTGTCGATGTAAGTTCGAGGCGTCCACCACATCATAATCAACTAAATGTATCGCTCCAATACCGCTTGCCGCCAAATAAACTGCAGCTATACCTCCTAAACCTCCACAACCAATAACTACTACCTTGGCCTGCAATAATTTCTCCTGTCCCTCTTCACCAATTTCTGTAAGTGTAGTTTGTCGTTTATATAGTTGTTTAGGTGTGATTTTCATAGAATGTCTTCCCTTGACAGGAATGAAAAGTCGTTAGGCTTTAATTTCATTGATCGCTTGTTTGTATTCTTCAGGCGTGTTTACGTTTCTGATAAGATTGTCATCAACTTCTATTATTTCTACATCAGAATTAATTAATACTTTTCTGGGGCACGAATAACCTTGAGCTAAATAACTTAATAAAACAGGATATGCTTTTGGCTCATATATAGTAATTAAAGGCTCAACAAACGGTTTAGATTTTCCCTTAATTGCAGTTGCCATCTTTGTTGGATTTCTTTTTTGTATTAATAATTTTACTAAATCATTTGTTACAAAAGGTAAGTCTGTAGCTAATACAAGCCAAGCTTTATTAGGGTCCTGCTGAAAAGCAGAACATATAGCACCAAAAGCGCCTAAACCAACAAATTTGTCTTGAATCGAACGTTGATTTTCCATCATTTGATCTGTTGCAACGGATACAAAAGTCAGTAACAAATTATTTTCTAATACCGTTACAGCATGCTCGAGTTGTGATTTTCCGTGATAATGTAGTTCAGATTTATCTTTACCCATTCTAATGCTTTTACCACCAGCCAATACCACTCCTTGTACAGGAGCAATTTTTTCTTGAATTAAATTATTTATATGACTCGCCATTGCGTCAACTTCGTCAATATGATAACATTTTAAATTTTTAATCGCAGGATATCTTTCAACCAAAAAATCAAAATACTTTGAATCGTTGTTCAATTTAATTACAAACTGTACTCTGTCTAATTGCTCTAAACGTTTTAATACAGATGCCTCTTTTTCATTATCTAATATTAAGATTTGCTTTGCTCCTTTATAATGATTTCCGTTTATAAACAACAAGTCATAATCGGCTAACCTTATCCTCTCATTATATTCATTCAGTTCTATAACCGAATCCGTACTCAGATGACCAGAATGATGTGCAGTATAGGAGTCAAAATAAAGTGGCTCAATTTTATCATTATGTGAAGCGTCAAAATATGCTATTTTTGCAGTTTTTTGCAGTTTTTTGCTCATTTTTTGAACAAAATCGA
>CAZJCZ010000374.1:0-1865 GCA_964544575.1 uncultured Flavobacteriaceae bacterium
TATAGGGATCACTTATATTGCCGATCTACAACCGGGTAGCGGTGCTTGGGACTTGGTATTATTATCGTCATTTTCAAAAAATTTTAACTTTAGACCAACGTTAACTTTTTCGGGTAGAATTATTTATCGTGCAACTGGAGAAAATACGGATTATTTAAAGGGATCTCAAGTGTATGAATATGGAAATGAAATGCAGGCATTTTTTGGCTTTTCCGATGAATTTTTAGCGCTCAAAACCCTTATAAATCCAGGTCTTAGTTTTAAATATAGATCTGCAGAAAAAGACCTTATTGATGGTTTTGAGTTAGACAATACAGGTGGTAAATGGATTTTTATAATACCAAACCTATCTGTTCAAATATCACCTGAAATAACATTTCTTAGCAAAATTGAACTTCCAATTCATAGTAATGTTGATGGCACACAACTGACGCCAACTTTCAGGTTTACAGGAGGTTTATTAATAAATATGAACCTGAAGAAAAACGAAATTAATTTTAATAATTTGAAAATATGAAAAATAATATTCTAATATTGATTTTTAGTGTGCTTCTGATTATGTCTTGTGGAGGGGCTGATGATACCATTACTCCTTCAACTAACGGAGGAAGTAATACTGGAGGCAACAATACAGGAGGCCCTGTTGATTTAAATGAATGGTTAATACCTGTTTCAGAAGTGAGAGATGGAGGTCCTGGAAAGGATGGTATCCCATCAATAGATAATCCTCAATTTTCGTCAGTTTCTGAGGTTTCAAATGTAATTTCTGATGATTTATTGGTTGTTGGGATTAAAGTAGGTGATGATGTAAAGGCGTACCCTCATTTTATAATGGATTGGCATGAAATTGTAAATGATAATTTAGGTGATGTTTCTGTTGCCATAACATACTGCCCTTTGACAGGTACAGCCATTGGCTGGGATAGGGTTGTCAACGGTTCAAAAACCACTTTTGGAGTATCAGGTTTATTATATAATAATAATCTGATACCATATGACAGATCAACAAATAGTAATTGGTCTCAAATAGGGCTTCAATGTATCAACGGACTTTTGATCGGTGAGGAACCAGGAATTATTTCTTTAACAGAGACTACTTGGGGTGTTTGGAAATCAATGTACCCTCAAACGAAAGTATTAAATACAATTACCGGTTTTTCAAGGAATTATGGTTTTTACCCCTACGGCAATTATAGAACAAATAATGAGTATTTGATTTTTCCACTAAACCCGAGGGATGATAGATTACCATCAAAAGAAAGAGTCTTAGCAGTTATAGATTATAAAGAAGCAAAAGTTTTTAGATTTAACTCTTTTGGCCAAGGTAATGTTATAAAAGACGTTTTTAATGGAGAGGAAATTCTGGTTGTTGGTGATCAAGATACCATGGTTTCATTTGGGCTTGATAATCAAACTATTTTATTGAATTTTGAATATGCTTATAATGGTTCTGAAACTTTTTTTAAAGATAGTGAAGGAACGGAATGGAATATTTTTGGAGAGGCTATTTCTGGCCCAGGTACTGGTAACAAATTGAATCCAAAAAATTCATTTATGGCATATTGGTTTTCTATCGGAGCATTTTATCCAGAGGCTAAAATTTATTTGGAATAAGAAAAAAGGTATTGATCATTGAAGTTAATATTTCAGAGCTTCGTTTAGTTTTTGTAAAATATCATTGCAGCTATCTACCCCTTTTTGTTTAGCTGAAATTTGGAGTATGTAAGCACCTGATTTACTTTGTATGATATTATAAAGAAGCCTTTCATTTTTAAATGGAAATATATTTTTCCCGAAATCAGCATAATTAATTTCATAAATATATAAATTAAATCATAAAAAAACCGCTGTAGTGATAACAGCGG
>CAZJCZ010000375.1:0-1858 GCA_964544575.1 uncultured Flavobacteriaceae bacterium
TAGTGAATGCCCAAAAAGAAAAAGCCTAATCCCGCCAACACATTACCAATTCCCTTGAGGGAATTCTTGTTTTGAAATGAAAAAATTATACCGAAAACAAGCATTGGCATTGCCAAGGCCGATATTTTAATTTTTAAGCCAAATCCTGCAACTAACCAAGCTGTTGCCGTAGTTCCGATATTGGCACCAAAAATCAGTCCAATACCACCGGCAAGACTAATTAAACCTGCACTAATAAACGAAATAGTAATTACTGAAACTAAAGAGCTAGATTGTATAAATGCGGTTACGAGTGCTCCTAAGCTTATACTTTTATAAAGCTTATCGGTTGCATTTTTGAGTATTTTTTGAAGCGGCCCTTTAGTAAAAACTTTAAAGCCTTCCTCTAACATGATCATCCCAAAAAGTAGAATGGCAACTCCCGCTAAAACCGTTTTTAAATTTGGGTTAACAACCAAAAGAACTGCCAAGACAAATAAAAAAGCTAAAAAAAACAACTTTCTCACCATAAATAGAATGTTTTAAACCGTAAACTTACACAAATTAACAGAAAAGATAAATACTCATTTTTGATAATTTCGAACAAAAAAATCCCGAAACTAACCCGGTTTCGAGATTTTTCCAAACAAACCCTCTTAATCTTTCGCTTTCGCTCCAGACAAGAATTTCATTAAGAACCACACATCAAACAATCGTCACCTTCACCTTCTTTGGCGCGCGCGACCATTGCTTTGTATTCTTCCGCAGTCATTTCACTACCCTCTTCTATCACAGCATTAACTTTTGTTTCGATCGCTACGGGTTCTGGCTTTTTAACAGTTTCCTTTTCTTTAGATAATGTGAATTGTATTGCGTTCACTGCAGATTTCGTTCTGAGGTAATACATTCCTGTTTTTAATCCCGATTTCCATCCGTAAAAATGCATAGAAGTCAATTTAGCATAATCTGGATCTTTCATAAATAAATTCAATGATTGAGATTGGTCGATAAAATAACCCCTTTGACGGCCCATATCAATAATATCTTTCATGCTCATTTCCCAAACTGTTTTGTATAGCTCTTTTAGATCTTCAGGTATTGATTCAATATCCTGAATTGAACCATTGGCGCGCATAATCTCTTCTTTCATGTCATTATTCCACAAGTTCAGTTCTACCAGGTCTTCCAATAAATGTTTATTAACGATAATAAATTCACCAGATAATACTCTTCTTGTATAAATGTTCGAAGTGTATGGTTCAAAAGCCTCATTATTGCCTAATATTTGAGACGTTGAAGCTGTTGGCATTGGTGCAACCAATAATGAATTACGTACACCATGTTTCATAACATTTTTTCGAAGTTTTTTCCAATCCCACCTTCCGCTAAGGTCTTCATCAGAAACATTCCACATATTATATTGAAACTCACCTTCAGACATTGGAGAGCCTTTAAATGTAGAATAAGGTTCCTTTGCCTTTGCAATTTCCATAGAAGCAGTTACAGCTGCAAAATATAGCGTTTCAAAAATTTCTTGATTGAGTTTTTTTGCTTCGTCACAAGTAAAAGGTAACCTTAGCATAATAAAAGCATCTGCTAATCCTTGAATTCCAAGCCCAATGGGCCTATGACGGAGATTTGAATTTTCTGCCTCAATAACAGGGTAGTAATTACGATCAATAACAGTATCTAAATTACGAGTCACTTTTTTAGTGATATCAAAAAGTTTTTTATGGTTGAAATATTTTTTGCCATTCTGATCTTCACTAATAAACATGGGTATAGCAATCGATGCCAAGTTGCAAACCGCTACTTCATCCTTAGCAGTGTACTCCATGATCTCAGTACATAAATTCGAGGATCGGATAACACCTAAATT
>CAZJCZ010000376.1:0-1855 GCA_964544575.1 uncultured Flavobacteriaceae bacterium
TGGACAGGAAACCGGGGAAAATGTCTGGAGGACAACGCCAAAGAATAGCAATAGGTAGAGCCATAGTACGACGCCCTGAAGTATTTTTATTTGACGAGCCTTTAAGTAATTTAGACGCGAAATTGCGCAGCAAGATGCGTATTGAATTGGCCAAATTACATAAGAAGTTGGATACAACTATGATCTATGTTACACATGATCAAGTTGAGGCCATGACATTGGGTGAAAGAATAGTAGTAATGAAGGATGGTGTAATTATGCAAATTGCTCCTCCCATAGATTTATTTAATGACCCTCAAAACAAATTTGTCGCAGAGTTTATCGGATCTCCTCAAATGAATTTCATTGAAGGAAAGATTGAGGTTCAAGAAAATAAATTCCATTTTAAGGATAACAATGGAAATATTCATGATCTATCAAAACTTGAATTAAATACTTTAAAGGAAAGTGTAGGTAAGGAAGTTTATTTAGGAATCAGATCAGTGGATCTACTTCCGGAAAAAGGAAAATTACAAAGATATGCAACATTAAAAGGTGAAGTTATAGCTAATGAGCTTTTAGGAAACCAAAAACATGTTTATATAGAATATAATGATATTGAAATAGTGGCAACCTTTAGATCTGAAGTTGAAGTCAAACTAAATTCAAATTTTGAATTGTTTTTAAATTTAGATAAAGCTTACTTTTTTGATAAAAAGACAGAGGCGAGAATTTATTAAGTCAAATTTTAGATCGTTACTATATCAACTTGGGGGATGTTTGAAAATTTTAAATTCAAATGAATTTTGGTTGGTTATTTCCATATCTTAATATTTCGTCCAGTCATTTAACTTACAGAATATATTGTCTTATTTGCCCTAGAAAAATAGAATGGTCTAAACAATTATAAAATTCATCTAAACTAGCATTATTGGTGTACTTCTTACCACCAAGGCAATGCATTGAAGTTATTGAATTCTCAGTTTTGTTATAGCTAATTGGTTAACTTTTATTGAAATAATTTTACCTTCCATACGTTAGAAGACTACTTTTAATTTTTAATGATTCTTGATCAACATTCTTATCATTATCATAATTAAGTGACAAATATTAAAAATCGTATCATGAAAAAACTACTTGTTTTACCAATACTGCTTTTGTTCTTTGTCGTTACATCTTGTTCTTCAAGTAGTGACGATGAAGTTATTATAACTTCTCCTAATGACGTAACTTATACTGGTAATATAAAAGTAATAATTGATAGTAGTTGCTTAAATTGTCACAGTGATCCACCAGTTAGTGGTGCTCCAATGTCATTAACAACCTACCAAGATGTAAAGGAATCCGTGATGAATAGCGATTTAATTGGGCGCGTAGAAAATGGAAGTATGCCCTCTATTGGAGCCAATTTATCTGCGGCTCAAGTACAGGCAATTAAAGATTGGGAGACAGGCGGGTTTAAGCCATAAACGAGTCTTTTTGTTGCAATGAAAAAACAGTAATAGTTTAATATTTTATACTTTTTCATTTTAAGATTACCGACCGTTGTTTTGAAAAAATATTTTATTATGGCTAAATGACAATCTAAAAAAGTTATTATTCAAGTAGGAAATTTAGAAAGTAAGTTGTTATATATATAATAGTGAATAATTATTTTAACTATAACAATTAAAATTATGAAACTCAAAAATTTTGAATTTAATTTTGGCATATTCAAATACTTATTTTTCTTACCTTTTTTGACGTTTACTTTTTGCGAAAACCTTAATGAAGATTTAATTTTAAGTACCAATGACGTCTTAACTAAAGATTCTAAAGTAATTTCTTTAATGATGTCTGCAGTTAAAAGCAGCTCTGATATTGAATTTACCAAAAG
>CAZJCZ010000377.1:0-1853 GCA_964544575.1 uncultured Flavobacteriaceae bacterium
TCAAAATCATAAAACCCAACAGCTCCTTTATTACCATTTAAAGCCTGATCTATATCAACACCGTTGATAAATGTTCCACCAGTATTTGTAAATAGATCAACTTGATTTCTTTTACGTACTACAATATCAACCCAACCATCGTTATTAAAATCGGTAGCCGAACCATAATCCCCATCGGTAGCATCTTGCACTAATCCTAATGGCCATGTAGTTGGATCTGCCACATTATAGGGTGGGTTTGGACTATCAGCTTTTCTTGTTACATGCGTAAAAAAACCATTTCCATCGTTTTGAAGAATATCAATTCCATAATTATGGTTGTCAATAAATATATCAAGGTCGCCATCTCCATCATAGTCCAATGCTCCTGCTCCCTCAGTGTTCATTCCATCCACCAGTGTTGTAATTCGTTGATTAGGAACAGTGCCTCCTATGCCATCTCCAAACCTATTTGTCGCTGGATCTTGAAGGTAAATTCTTAAATCGTTATGTGTATTTCTGAAGATATCAGGATATCCATCATTATTGAAATCAACAAAAAGTGCAGTTCGTTCGAGGGTGCCACCTGCAAAGTCTGGTGCCAGCGCAGCGGTTTGATTTGAAAAAGTACCTCCATCATTTCTCAATAAATATCCTGGCCCCTGGGTATTAATCACAAGGTCAAAATCACCATCCAGATCATAATCTGACCATGCATGACCACCATCTTTATTACCCCCAATATTTAAGCCATAAGCAGCTGCACTCTCAGTAAAAGTAGTTTGTGCAAACATAGTGCATGAAAGCAATAATACTATTATTAAATATAAATTTTTGATCTTATTATTTAGTTTGATAAACGTTGATTCCAATTTTAATAATTGTAATTTTTAATTCATACATCTCAATCAATCTAAACCCTTAAATCAACATATGGTAACCCCTGTTATATAAAACAACTATACAGCAAAAAAACCCACTTCATACTTTCTAATAAGAAATGAAGTGTAGTTTATTTTCTTCTATTTTATTTTATATCAGAGAGTCATCTTTTTCACTTTAATTTTGTTCGATTTATAAGGGTAATATTCCTATTATATAACCCTTTCTTTTCTCCCCTAATATTATTAACAAATATAAATTTTGACCAACACAATGTTAACATTATGTTAATAACCTCAAATTAATGTTAATAACTTGTCTTTTTTTGTTGATAACACTAACGAAAATCACTCTTAAGTATTGTCCTTACAGGAAATTCTTATTTTTTTTTTAAAATCCTTTTTAAAAAATAATCTTTTTAATGCCGACTATTTTATTTTATTCTTTTTAACTATAGTTTCAAATTTTGATTAAATTATATTGATCTTAAAAATATATTATTTATAATCATCCTTTTCCCATATTTTATATTAACCTCCATTATTTGGAGTTGAATCTGGATCTGACAAACTACTGCTTATGATTTCTGCTCTATTTATAATATCCCCACAGTTTGGATCAATCGTAGCAGTAATTGTTAAAGTTTCTGTATCCCCAACCACCATTGTTTCTGAGGTGAAATCCCAAATTCCTGTGGCTGAATTATATGAACCTGCAGTAGCCGTATTTGATACATAGCTTAAACCAGGTTGTAAAAGATCTCTAACAGACACCCCAGTAGCACTAGAAGGTCCGCTGTTGGTTACGACAAGCGTAAATATTATGGTATCACCTATATTAGGGTTGGTATTATTTACTGTTTTCCTTAAACTTAGATCAGCAGTACATGCTTGTATAGTTAATGTAACTGCAGTACGACTATTACTTATGCAACCTGTTGTACTATTTTCACTTTCAGCGTAATAAGTTATCGTACCTAATGAATTTAAAAT
>CAZJCZ010000378.1:0-1853 GCA_964544575.1 uncultured Flavobacteriaceae bacterium
TTTATCGTTTATTTAAGCGGATCGCAACAGATCTTTCAACAACAGTACGGTTTGGTAGACGAGTTTCCATATATTTTCGCAGGCCTTGCCATTTCTGTAGGGGCAGCCACCTTTTTAAATGGTACCCTGGTCCTGAAATTTGGTATGGAAAAACTGGTAACTATAGCACTATTTTCCTTTTTTGGGATTCCATTGCTTTATATAATCCTTTTTTACAACACTTCGAACCCTGATATTATAATACTGCTTACATTCTTTGCTCTCCAATTTTTTTCAATAGGTTTCCTTTTTGGTAATTTAAGAGCCTTAGCTATGCAACCTGTAGGTCATATAGCTGGAATTGGTGCGGCCATCACAGGATTTATATCAACCCTCATGGCGGTGCCCATTAGCACATATATCGGAAAATTTATTGAGGGTACTGCCCTACCTCTCTTTGTCGGATTCCTCATTTGTGGCTTATTATCAATTATTGTCCTTCTTTTTATTAAAATTCATAGAAAATTGACAAAAAAATTGGTTCTATAAGGACGTATTTCGACTCACTTGACGTAATTTTGCATCCGCTTACAATAGCTCAAGTTTATGGAAAATCTAAAACATATCATTTATAATTATCTGATCTCATCAGGACTGTCAGAAAGTACTGCCAAATATGGCAATATGATCGCATTAGGAATTATAACGCTGATATTGGTGTTTTTGATCGATTATATCATCAGGAAACTATTGTTAGGCTTTTTTGTACAGTATGCAAAAAGGTCTAAGACCAATTTCGATAACCTGTTAGTTATTAATAAAACACCTAGAAATATTGCTCATATTATTCCACTCCTTGTTGCATTAGAGTTAGTTCCCGTAATCTTTGTTGATTTTCCCTATGCTGAGAATATTATTGAAAAGGGTTTGCAACTGTTTAGCATTGTACTGATATTATGGGTTGTTAGAAGTGTGCTGAATACTCTTAAAGATTTTTTTAAAACCCTACCCCGTTTAAAAGATAAACCCATAGACAGCTATATTCAAGTGTTTATGATCTTTGCCTGGGTTGCTGGTTTTCTATTTGCCTTTGTGGTGCTTACCAATATTCCACTTTTAACTTTTCTGGCGGGAATGGGAGCTGCATCAGCCGTATTCCTATTGATATTTAAAGATACAATCCTCGGTTTTGTAGCAAGTATTCAAGTTTCTATCAATAATATTGTACGAATTGGTGATTGGGTAACTTTTGATAAATATGGTGCCGATGGTGATGTGATTGAGATCAACCTATCCACGGTAAAAGTTCAGAATTTTGATAAAACGATCACTACAATACCGACTTATGCATTGATATCAGATTCATTTAAGAACTGGAGAGGCATGATGGATTCTGGTGGACGACGTATAAAAAGAGCTTTAAATATCAAATTAGATAGCGTGAAGTATCTAACTAAAGATGAAGTAGATAGTTTAAAGAAAATTGATTCTATTTCTGCTTATCTAGAAAAGCGTCAATCTGACATTCAAACATACAACACAGAACATAAGGTCAATAAAAAATTACTTTTAAATGGAAGAAATCTGACTAATATTGGCGTTTTTAGAAAATATATTGAAACCTATCTTGAAAACCATCCTGCCATTAATAAAGAAATGATGATCATGGCGCGTCAATTAGCTCCAACAACACAAGGTTTACCACTTGAAATATATGCGTTTAGCAGTGATAAGCGGTGGCAAAACTATGAGTATATCATGTCCGATATTTTCGATCATTTAGTTGCTGCAGTACCTTATTTTAACCTTGAGCTGTTTGAATTGCCTTCTAATACAAGTTTTATAAAGAATTAGATCAAGGCCAGCAATATTTA
>CAZJCZ010000379.1:0-1819 GCA_964544575.1 uncultured Flavobacteriaceae bacterium
ATAGGATGCAAACCTTAAGAGATTAGGATGTCCGCCTATCCAAAGCTTGCCATTCGTGTCTAGTTCAATATTATCAACGCCTGTACCACAAGGGATGTCTTCTATAAAATTGAGAGTACCATCATTATTTCTTGTATATACCTTGACTAGAAATTTGCGAGGTGAAGCCACGTAAAGCAAATTGCGTTTTGCATCAAAATTAATGCCATTGGCATAGGCTATGCCATTTGCTACCTCATGATAATTCTCACCATCAAAATATACGACGTTTGATAATGAAAGCCCGGCATAATCTTCCACTAACTGCCCAATTCCTTTAGTGTATTTATGGTCATTTGTAAAGTAAAATTTATGCTCATCAATAAGGACTATGTCGTTAGGGCTGATCATAGTTTTATCAGTCAAGGTCTTAATATAGCTCAACTGATTTTTAACTAATTTAAAAACTTCAATGGAATGATTTTCGATCGTATGATTGACTGCCATTACTTTATAATCAGCACCTATTTTTATCATTGAGATACCATGTGGTGCAAAAGCACTGGGGAATCCAGAAGTGAGCAGTATTGGATTATAATCCCCGCTATTCAAATCCATCAAATAGAGGCCCCCGTGTTGTTCTTCCGTAGGCGGGTAAACTGTTCTATTGGTTGATGATATTAGGGCAAAAAGATCGGTGTTGCTAATAGTAATATCTTCTGCACCTGATAACTCAATTTTTTTAACAATTATACCGTCAAATTTATTTTCAATAGACCTAAAAAAACCTGTTGTCATTAAAATATTGACTATAAAAATGAAGAGAAATACTACTACGACAATTGCTATTTTTTTAATCGAGAAAGTCAATTTAATTATTTAGTTCTTGCCGCATTAATTATTTTACTTTTAAACTCATAGTTGTTTTCCATAATATCAAAAAATTTAGCAATATATTTTCTCGCATTTGCAAATTCTTTTGGACTATCAAAATCCTTCTCTAAACTATCTATGATTTCAAAAAATTCATTTTTTTTGTTGAGAAATTCGTTTCTTATTTGTTGGAAAATTTTCTCATCTCGTGTAAACCCTCTAAAAACCCTCTCTGTCACTTCTGTTATTGGAAACTCTTCTTTTTGAATCAGCGAAACCACTGCATAACTTGCATCAACAAGTCCGCACATATCAAAATCAAAAGGTACTGGCATCATTTTTTTATCGATATAAAGTAGTTTTTGGTTATGCTGATACGCCGTTGAATAATCCGTATTGCCAATCATATACTCGAAAAAAGCACATTGAACCGCGGTAATTGTGTCCTGCCCTAATGGATGCATTACTCCTTTAAAAACTCTACCGTTGTAACGGTTTGCAAGTTTTTTATCTTCTTCAATTAAAAACCCTTTCAGTTTATGATCTATTGTTTTCTTACCTCTCGTTTCGGTAAAATCAACAGATACCATTCTGGTTTTTAAATGATAAGGTGTAATTATTTCATATAATTTATAAGCCATGAATTCTTTGATAATATTATCATTCATGTCATATTGTTTCAAACACGGAAGTACTAATTTTAATTTTTTATTTCCCTTAAACAATGTTTCTTTTGCTACTGATTTTTTTGTTTCGATTTTTATTTGTTGAAAATAACAAGTTCTACGTCTGAAATTACCCCGTGCCCTTAAGTCTACTTCAAATGTTTTCCATGTTTCGTCTTCTTGTTTGTACGAAAGATCCGTCTTAATAAAAGTGCTGTCGTTTGTATTACGCTTTACCTCTTTGTTACTATAGCTTAACTTGATCGGTAGAATTTCCTGACTTCTAAATAGCTTTGTAACCT
>CAZJCZ010000380.1:0-1817 GCA_964544575.1 uncultured Flavobacteriaceae bacterium
TATTTATTCCTTTGACTTTTATTGCCGGGATATATGGTACCAATTTTGATGTTTTGCCGGAACTTCATTATAAATACAGCTATTTCATAATGTTAGGAATTATGTTCGTGTTAGCCGTTGGTATGTTGATTTACTTTAGAAAAAGAAAATGGTTTTAAATATATTTGCCTTATTATTTATCTGAAATATTAGATTTAACATGCAGATCCATTTGTGGAAACGGTATGGTAATTTGATTTTCAATAAATTTTTTGTTAACAATTCTACGTATATCGCTTTTTACCTTACTTATTCTAAAAATATTTTTACTAAAGAATAATAGTTGAAAATCTAAAGAAGAATTGCCAAAATTCGCCAATCGACCTTCCACCAGATCCCTGTCAGTGACGTCAGGATGCTCAAAGGCACTTTCTTCTAAAATATGGATAACCTTATCAACATCACTGCCATAGGCTACACCTACATCAATTCTAAACCGTGTTTTCTTTGACTGATGACTCCAATTGATCACTTTACTGGTGGTAATTAATGAATTGGGGATGATAATGGAAATGTCATCTCTATTTAAGCCTTTAGAGGTGCGCAAGCCTATGCTTTGAATTTTTACGACGTCACCGTCTATTTCTAAAACGTCGTTTATTTTTATAGAGCGCTCTGACAATAAGATAATACCTGATATTACATCGTTAAAGGTTTGTTGGAGACCCAGCCCAACACCCACCAATAAGGCGGCCGATCCGGCTAATAATAAGGTCACTTTGATGCCTATGGTTTCTAATAACAGGCCAATGGCGATGACCCAAATTACATACCTTATAATTTGGAAAAGGGCGTAGATAGTACCCGCGTCCATTTTAACCGATTTTTTACTGCGATATAGCGCTTTTTTAATGAGCCATAATACTAATTTGGTAATCACTACGATCATCAAAATAGTTACTAATTTAGAAACCCTCATTGTGTAATTGCCCACACTGAAGAGCTCAAATTCTAATATATTTTTAATTATTTCCATATTGTCTTTTTATAATGCTGTTTCCTTCAATTGTTACAATTAGCTTTTCCAAATTATTTAGGGAAAGCTGTTACTTCTATCGCCGCCGATGCAACATGAATCTTACCTTCGGAGGCATTTATAGCCGTAAGTATCTTGTCAAATAGAATAGATTTGGTACTTCTTCTGGATTTGAAATCCACCAACCCATATGCATTCCCCAGTAATGATAATCTGCATTATGGCGCATCATTGTGTTTACATCTGTATCTTGTTTACAGCTTGTTAATGTAAGAAGACCAATCACCGTTAAAAGTGTTACTAATGTTTTCATAATATTTAATTTTATTGATTACTGCTTTATGTTGTGCTTTAATTTAGGTTTTACTCTTGCACAAAATTAAGCACATTATGTTATTTCCTTTTACATAATTCTGACCATTATTTTTACAATTTGGTCAAGTTTTTTTCTGTCCCAGTGTTGCAATTTTTTATACTCGGACATTGACAATTAAGAATGTTGAGGTTCGTCACAGTCTTTAAACTGATCAGGAGTTCTGCCACAAAATCCACATGGCTCTCCATTTTTGTTGAGCATAGGGTTTTGGCTTGCACACGTTCCTGCAAACTTGCCATCTTTTTTAGCCCAAAGTTTTATGGCTATTCCTGCAATTCCCAATCCTAAAAGAATAAAAGTGATTAATATGAGTTTCATCTTTTCAGAGTTTATCTATTTTTCTTTTTTTGCATACCACCAAATTACCCATAGGACAATTATTAGTGGAATAATCCATAAATACATCATGATTTCATGATTTTAATG
>CAZJCZ010000381.1:0-1816 GCA_964544575.1 uncultured Flavobacteriaceae bacterium
TTAACTTTTTTCAGCCATTTTTTCTAGCATGTCTGTAGTAATCGATTTAGGTCTTTCTAATGAATAACCCAATGCCCTGTCCCATACAATATTTGAAAGCACTCCAAATGACCTGCCGATTGCAAATAAAACAGTATAAAAATCATATTGAGTTACACCGTAATGCCATTGTACGACTCCTGACTGTGCATCTACATTAGGCCATGGATTTTTTGCTTTACCATGTTGTTTAAGCACATCAGGAACCACTTTGTATAAAGCGTCTACATACCTAAACAAAATGTCATCCTTCATATGTTTTAAACAAAATTCGCGCTGTATTGAGTATCGTGGATCAGTTTTTCTCAACACGGCATGTCCATAACCCGGGATAACCTGTCCACTATTCAATGTATTCCAGACATATTCTTTCATTTCTTTTTCAGAAGGGATCTTACCATTCATCTGATCTTTTAAACCCTGAAGCCATCGTAGAACTTCCTGATTTGCCAATCCATGTAATGGGCCTGCCAAACCATTGATCATGGCTGAGATTGAATAATATACATCTGATAAGGTGCTTGCCACTAAATGACCGGTATGAGCACTAACGTTTCCACTTTCGTGATCAGCATGAATTATGAAATACATACGGGCTACATCATCATAAGGTTTTTCTTTGCCCATCATGTAAGCAAAATTTCCACCCAGATCTAAATTAGGATTCGGATATCGATGTCCTGACTCCGGTTTATATAACTTATTGTAAATATATGCTCCAATTAAGGGCATTTTAGCCAATAAGTTTGTAGCGTCTTCATAGGTACACTTCCAGTAGTCTTTCTTACTCATACCCCTCCTATACCGTATAGTAAAATGTGATTCTCTTTGTAAACTCATCACAGCTGCAGATAAAATTGCCATTGGGTGACTCTCACTTGGAAACGAATCTATAACATCCCAAACATAACGAGGGATGGTTCGCCTATTACGGAAGTCTAGTGTAACTTCTTTTACTTGCTTTTCCGTTGGAATGTCACCTGTTAGAAGTAAATAGTAAAGTCCCTCTACAAATGGCATATCTGCACCTTTTGGTTTAGGTAACTTTTCTAATACCTCTGGAAGTGTATAACCACGATAACGTATCCCTTCTAATGGATCTAAATAAGAAATATCTGTAACTAAGCCTTTTACACCACGCATTCCACCGATTACCTGTGAAACTGTAACTTCATCAACAACTTTATCACCATATTCGTTCAATAATCTTGCTGTTCTTGGACGATGTTCTTTGATCTTCTTAAAAAGTTTCTGCTTTAGTTTACTCATAATAAATTGGTAATATTTGTTAGAATTTTGAAGCGTTTTCTCAAATATAATGTCAAAATCCCAAATTTAATATGATAATTGTCACTTATTAGTAGTTCTGTAATCTTTGTTACCTAAATAAATACCATTTATAAAAAGCAAAGGCCAAATTCAATTATGAATTTGGCCTTTGTTAATAAAGTTATTAAAATTTACACTTTAAAAGCGTTCTCTTGAGGGTAATAAGCCACGTCACCTAACTCCTCTTCAATACGAAGTAATTGATTATACTTAGCCATTCTATCTGAACGAGAAGCAGAACCAGTTTTAATTTGGCCTGTATTCAATGCAACTGCCAAATCAGCAATTGTATTGTCTTCAGTCTCACCTGAACGGTGACTCATTACTGATGTAAATCCAGCATTCTTAGCCATATTAACGGCGGCTATTGTTTCAGTTAATGTTCCTATTTGATTTACCTTTATTAAAATTGAATTTGCAATTCCATTCTCAATACCACGAGATAATC
>CAZJCZ010000382.1:0-1816 GCA_964544575.1 uncultured Flavobacteriaceae bacterium
GATTGATTAAGATTTTCTTTTGCCAAATCATAATTTCCTTTTTCTTTATATACCATTCCAATACTACCTAAATTATAGGCGGTTCCTATTAAAAAATTCTTCTTCTTAAAAATAAGACTGGATTCATTAAAATAAATCAGCGCAGAATCGTATTTCTTCATGTTTACATACCCATCCCCTCCGTTATAGAGTGCTGTAGCAATAGCCGAGGAATCGTTCTCTTTTCTTAAAAGATCAATGGCTTCATTATAATATTTAACTGAATTATCGTATTCTTCCAGATTAGAATAAACATCTGCAATAGCAATATATGATTTACCTAGTTTTAAATCTGAATTTTCTTCTCGAGCAATTCTTCTTGCTTCAAAATGACTTTCCAGTGCTTTTAGGTAATCCCCTTTGTTTCTGAGTGCATCCCCTTTTAGCATTAGGCCATCATATAAATAATTGATAGAATCTAATTCTTGAGCCAAGCCTATCAGTTCTTCACTATACGACAACAGCTTTTCTGGGTCTACAAGACTCAACGCAAGACCCCTAAGTATTATTAATCGATCTTGTTTTGTATAGTTACGAGATAAGTATTCCGATTCAAGGCTATCTGCTTTTTTTTGATTTTGGCAATAAGAATTTATGTGAATAATAAACAAAAAGCCAAGTAATAAAAAAGCTTTCTTATTAAAAATTAATATAGAGAAAGAATTTCTCATCAGGATTAAAAACTTTTAGTGATAAAAAATTATTTTTACTGAATTACTCGAAGTTTTGGGTCAATTTTAAACGTTTCATTTTTTCCATTGTGAAAAACTTTAAACTCAATTAAATATTTCTCTTTGTCTCCTCTAGTCATGTCAAAATTAGATTCTTTATTAACTTTTCCTTTAACCTTTCGAGAAAACAAACAATTACGTCTATCTTTCTTAGTCAATATTTCTGCACCACTTTCATAAACTATTCTTTTAATTTTAACTCTATCTTGTCCAGGCGAGGATGAAGAAACTCCTATCCAGTTGATTTTTTCTCCAAATTTTACGACAGTTGTAAAGTCTTTATTCGAAACCCCTGGTAGTTGTCCAAAATTACTAGTAGAATCTAAATTTTGTTTATTGATACTGTCGGTGTCAACATGAAGTGTAATAGTACGATATGGACCACACGAAATAATACTAAATGACAATAATACAATTGCCATCATAATTGAAAATTGTTTAGTTGTTTTCATAATAGGCGTTTTATGGTGGTAAATATGCTTACCAAGGTTAATTAATTTAAGGATTTCTCTTAAAGTTAAGCAATAGTTTCAAAACAAAATGTCATTTTTGGACCAAATTATAGATATAAATCGCTCATCCTATACATTTTATACATTTAACGGCCTTTCTTCAACTGTTCTTTCTATCATTTTATCTTTCTTGCTATTTACAAAATACATTTTTAATTTTCCTCTATTTTTTGCTTCTATTTCTCCCCTATATTCGCAATCATAATCTTCCTTTATCAAGGCATAAGTATTCTCAGAAATATTAATTTTTCCCGGGTCAGACATTGATTCCATTCGTGAGGCTACATTTACCGTATCTCCCCAGATATCATAGGCAAATTTTGTACTGCCAACCACCCCTGCCACTACCGGACCGGTATTCATGCCAATACGAATATCAAATAACTTTTCAGCAGCATCTTCATTTTTTTTAGTTATATCGACAAATTCAGCAATTTCAAAAGCTGCCAACAACATTTTGTGGGCATGATCTTCAGTAGGGAATGGTAAGCCCCCGGCACACATATAAGCATCGCCAATAGTTTTGATCTTTTC
>CAZJCZ010000383.1:0-1815 GCA_964544575.1 uncultured Flavobacteriaceae bacterium
ATCCGGAAAAAATAATACGTGGCAAGGGCAATAGGAGTGGTGTCTTCTTTATTTTGTGGGAACAGAGTTTTGAACGACTGAGTGGGGAAGGTGTTGGTAAAAATAGTAGTGACTATTTTTTCTTTTTCCATACATTTTTATGGATTTTTCTTCCATGGACGGTTGTAGGTCTTGTTGCCTATTGGAAAAAAGCCAAAGAGATGGTAAGCTCTAAATTCAGGTACAATCCTAAGAGTGAATTTTTGACTTTAGGTGGAATTACCTTAATATTCATCGTCATCAGTTTTGCACAGTTTAAACTACCGCATTACCTGAATATTGTAATGCCTTTATTCGCCGTTCTAACCGCTTCTTTTTTAAATAATTTATATCAGGAGGGAAGCCAAGGGTTAAAAAGAATAATATTAGGCTTCCAGTATTTTATTTTAGCTATTGTTTTCGTTGCTTCAGTACTGATTTGCTTTTTTGTGTTTAAAACCGATACCTACTTTGATTATATTTGGAAGATTGCGCTTAGTATAGTAATAGTGTTTTATTGTCTTAAGCGTGAAGATTATTCTTTACGGATTATTACCTTGGGAGCACTAAGTTCCATTCTTTTGAACAGTGTTCTAAACACACACTTTTATCCATCATTACTGGGATTTCAGGCGGGTTCAACAATGGCAAAAACAATTCAAAAGAACAATGTTTCTACCGATAATATTTTTAATATTTCCGAACACAATACTTGGGCGTTGGATTTTTATAATCAAAAACCAGTTAAAAGAGCTTCAATAAAAGGGTTAGAAGACAAAAAGGATATCTGGGTCTATGCCACTGATAAGGAATTAAAGGAGTTAAAGGATTCAGGCTTTGATTGGGATAAACAGCTGACCGAAAAACAATTTTGGATTACACGAGTACAAGGTAGGTTCTTAAATCCCAATACTCGTAAAAAGGTAGTGAACAAGATGCATTTGGTACATATTTATTGAATAATGGTCTTCAGCTTTATTTTCTTAAAGTGAAAGAGTAAACCAAATAAAGATACTAGCGCGGTAATTATAAAGAACACCATACTTATACTAATAGAGGTGCTTTCATCCAATGTCAAAAGGGTCGCCCCATAGAAGAAAGTAATTTCACGACTGCCTATACCCCCTATGGTCAAAGGTAATACTGAAACAATAGAGGATATGAGAAAAATGAAGAGATAAGCTATTTCGTTTGTCTGAATTGATAAGGACCGCAAAATAAAAAATACACAAATCAACTGCGCTAATTGAACCATTGCCGATAGAGCAAATGACTTTCGGAATACCGGTAATACGAAATTAAAAAACCTTTTATTCAGGAACCAAAAAACCAATACCGATAAAACTCCTAATGTGCCAATTAGAATTTCAAATTTATTAAGCCAAGTGTTGTTTAAAACCACTGCCAATGCACAGGCGTAGATAAATAACAATAACAATCCGCTAAGTCTATCCAGGACTAATACCGAAACCATTTTTTTGGTATCTACTTCAAACTTCTTTTTTATCAAATACCCTTTATACGCATCACCACCTATACCTCCAGGAAGAAAAAGGTTATAGAACATCCCTAAAAGATAGAGCTTTAAATTACTTTTTTGGGTGAGTTTAACCCCAAGTTTGTGAAAATATAAATTGAGTCGAACGGAAGCCAGAACTTTTGAGGCTACAAAAAACAAAATCGCTAGTACAAGATAGAATGGATTGGTCTTTCTGATTATATCAAGAACCTCTTTAAAATCGACCTTTGTGAAGATAAAGTAGATGAGAATTGCACTAATTGCAATTTTGGCTACTG
>CAZJCZ010000384.1:0-1787 GCA_964544575.1 uncultured Flavobacteriaceae bacterium
TTGTGGCAGTTTCAGTATTGATCAAACCACTACGAATTATTCTAATTTGGGCTATATTCTGGGCTTTTTTAACGGCACTTATAAGGCCAATAGCAGGTGGTTCTATCTTAGACTTTGTAGAAAGAGCAGGTAATTGGGCTACACCTTTGGCTTTATTTTTATTATTGAAATGGAAAGAAAAATAAAGAAGATCACTACAAAACTTTTAACATCACTTCACTTTTAGCAACAGTTTCTTCCCATTCATTCGTTGGTTTGCTATCTAAAGTTATCCCACTGCCAACATAAATAGCCAATCCTTTAGGTAATACTTGTAAACAACGTAAATTAACGTATAAATTAGAAGTATTATTGAGGTTTAATTCACCTAAAAATCCAGTATAAAACTCACGATCATAGCATTCATTTTCTAAAATAAATACTTTTGCTTCCTTTTTTGGTAATCCACAAACGGCCGGTGTCGGATGTAACAGCCCAATTAATTGATAAAGTGAAAATTGCCGAGACAGTATCCCCTTTATTTTAGTACATAAATGCAATAAATTCCCAGCTCTTACAGTATGAGGTTCCGAAACTCCTGTTATGACTAAAGAGTTTGAAAGATTATTGATAATGAAATCGGTTACAAATTGTTGCTCTTGTTTTTCTTTATGCTGCCAATCAACCTCTATACTTCCATGGTATAATTGAGTTCCTGCCAGCGCCATAGTAGTAAATGCATCATCTTTAACTTTTAACAAGGTTTCAGGTGTTGCTCCTAACCAAAGACCTATTTTCGGGTGAAACCAAATATAAACCATGGCATTCCTATAATTCATCAAAAGTTTTTTAAAGGTCTCTTTAGTATTAAAATGGGAAGTATTTATGATTTCTTTTCTTGACAATACCACTTTTTTTACACCTGTAGTTTTTAAAAACTGTACTCCTTTTTGCACTAAACTCACAAAAGTGGATTTCTCCTTATTAGAATTTGAAATTAACTTAAAATTAGAATTACTATCATCTATAGAGATATCGGAAAATGTTGTAGTGCAAATTTCTGATTTGTTTAATGGGAACAGAATAGATTGTTTTTCATTATCGAATGGAGCAAATACAAAACCGGATTCTGAATAATTTTTTGTATTGTACAAATCATCATTCTTTTGAAAAAATCCTTTTATTTCATCAGATTCTGGCTGATTGTATGCAGTAAATGGCAATTTTTTATCTAAAGCTTCGGTAATTCTATCGAAAAAAGATTCTGCAGCTATCTTCAAAACAAATAATTTTATTGTAACGTTTTTAAAATTTCGTTTTTAATTAATATGAAATCTGACCATATTAATTCATGTCCACCGCCATCAATCGTAACCATAGTAAATTTATTCTCGTCTATTTTTTTATTCAAAATAGTAGAATTTTTATAAGGTACAATCCAGTCTTCATCTCCATGAATATTAATAATATGTGACGGGCTTACATTCCATTTATCTTCATAATTCGGTAAATCCGACAAATGAGCGTATTTTTCTTCAGATGCCGCTTTTAGTAATGTCGGAAGTAGTGGTCTGGTTAACTTCCATTTATATAAATTCAACATCCAAAACATAGGTTCTAGATCTGCACTTATAGAACTTGCTAAAGACACTTTGTATTTGTACTGCTTAGGAGAAGCTAATACAACTGAGCCTCCATATGAATATCCTATCAATATAATTTTTTCGGAAGGAATATCTTTAATTACATCATCTAATATATCCAATTCAAAAGCAATTGTACCATTAACTTCACCAGCATTATTTACG
>CAZJCZ010000385.1:0-1782 GCA_964544575.1 uncultured Flavobacteriaceae bacterium
AGATTATGAACTTGCGGCTAAGTTAAGAGATGAAATTTCTAAAAGAAAAAAATAACTTCAACCCATATTATGCGAAATTTATTGTTGGTAATCTTGGCTGTATTTAGCTTAAACTTAATCACTACAGCTCAGGAAACAGAAAAATTAGATTCAATTGAAAAAGTTCAAAATCAACAATATGAAAATAATTCATCCAAAGAAGATTCGACATTAGTTCTTAACGAAAAAGACACCATAACCAATCTTAAACAAGTTGATAGCCCTAATTTCACTGTTGCTAATAATGATATTAAACCTGGTATCGTTCCAAGTCAGGGATTTTCAATAAATTCCTTGTGGCGTGGAGCATTAGGCATGTTGGTTTTGATTTTCATAGCCTTTTTATTTAGTAATAATAGAAAGGCCATTAACTGGAAAACTGTTGGTATAGGGCTTTCATTTCAACTTCTTATTGCTTTTGGTGTATTAAAAATTCCTCTTGTCAAAAAAGGATTTGAATTTGTTGGTCAAATATTTGTTAGTATTCTTGATTATACTAGAGCCGGTAGTAAATTTTTATTTGAAGGATTAGTAGTAGACATGGACACTTTTGGGTTTATTTTTGCATTTCAAGTATTGCCCACAATTATTTTCTTTTCCGCCTTGACTTCCGTATTGTTTTATTTAGGGCTCATACAAAAAGTAGTAAAATTATTGGCATTGTTACTTAGCAAAGCATTAGGAATTTCAGGAGCTGAAAGTTTATCTGTTGCAGGAAATATTTTCTTAGGCCAAACGGAAGCACCCTTGCTTATTAAGGCATATCTTGAGAAGATGAATAAATCTGAAATGTTATTGGTAATGATCGGTGGTATGGCAACCGTTGCTGGGGCGGTATTGGCGGCTTATATTGGATTTTTGGGAGGTGATGACCCTGCATTACGATTGGTCTATGCCAAACACCTATTAGCAGCGTCAGTTATGGCAGCTCCCGGAGCAATTGTAGTTTCAAAAATATTATACCCGCAAACAGAATCAATAAAAACAGATGTGAGCGTTTCCTCCGAAAAAATAGGTTCCAACATTTTAGATGCAATCGCCAACGGAACGACCGAGGGGTTACGATTGGCAGTAAATGTGGGTGCAATGCTATTAGTATTTGTGGCGTTTATTGCTATGATCAATGGAATATTTGGTTGGATTGGAGATATTACTTCATTGAATAATTGGATGGCTGTAAACACTCCCTATCCGAAATTCTCACTTGAAGCAATATTGGGGACTATTTTTGCACCGTTAATGTGGTTAATAGGTGTAGCAAAAGAAGATATGATGATGATGGGACAATTACTCGGGATTAAACTTGCCGCTAGTGAATTTGTAGGTTATATCCAATTGGCTGATTTAAAGAATGTTGCCAATGCAACGCACTTAACTTATAATAAATCTATTATCATGGCGACTTATATGTTATGCGGATTTGCAAATTTTGCATCAATAGGTATACAAATTGGTGGTATTGGTTCTCTAGCGCCCGGCCAACGAAAAGTATTATCAGAATTCGGTATGAAAGCCTTAATTGGAGGTTCTATTGCATCCTTAATTTCAGCGACAATTGCAGGAATGATTATTGGATAAGCGTTGATAACTTTTTAATTAATTTAAAGCTTCTATTTAAATGACATGAAGCATTTTTTTAATTTTATTTCCAGAAAAATTTAATTGAAATGAAGCAATATTTAGATCTTGTAAAACACGTTCTGAAAAACGGAAATGAAAAGGAAGATAGAACTGGTACAGGAA
>CAZJCZ010000386.1:0-1775 GCA_964544575.1 uncultured Flavobacteriaceae bacterium
GGATTTTTATGTTTTTTGGATTGCTTCAGTTTTATTTTGCCCGAAGTATTTTTGGGAAGGAAGCTTCAACTCCAAAACTGAAGGATGTCGAAAATACCAAAGCTGAAAAAGAAATTAAAGTGCCTTTTACCTCTAGAGATAACAGATTATCAATTATTGGTGGAATTTTAGCTGTGACATGGATTGTGGAAGGAATTACTGCTGTTGTAACACGTGGCTATCACTTTTTGCCGCAAACATTTATGGGATATAATATTTCTGTAGGTTTTGTGTTTTTCCTTATATCTATCGTCATTTTTGTAATACTTGGTTTTTCACGTTTAAAGCGATTTGATTCTATTGAACGAGGCAGGTTAAAAGTAATATTCATCATTGCATTTTTTGTGATTTTCTTCTGGGCAAGTTTTGAGCAAGCTGGAACTACTATGAATATTTTTGCAAGGGATTATACCAATCGTAATTTAGCAGATAATTGGGCACTCATATATAAAATAATCGATTTTATTTTATCTGTTGCACCAATGATTGTTTTAACATGGGTTATTTATAAATTGGCACAAGCGATTATCAAAAAATTTCCTTTAACTATTTTGTTTACATCTATCAGTTTTATCATTATTTGGGCTTTGGTAATCTATAGAGTTTACGATAAAATAACAGGAGATAATGCTTTAGTAGATACGTCATGGTTTCAAATACTAAACCCAGTATTTATAATTTCGTTGGCACCTTTGTTTGCTAAATTTTGGGAGAAATATAAATTTTCGGGACCTCAAAAATTCTTTGCAGGATTTACCTTATTGGCCATAGGATTTGGTATGTTGGTTATTGGAGCTACATCCATTCCTCCTGGGGCAAAAACAGCATCAGTTAGCATGATTTGGCTAATATTGGCATTTTTATTCCATACAATGGGTGAATTGTCTATTGCTCCTGTTGGACTATCCTATGTAAGTAAGTTAGCTCCAGCTAGAATGTTGGGATTCATATTTGGTATTTGGTATCTGTTTATTGGTTTGTCTGGTAAATTAGCGTCAATTATGGCCGAATATTCAGATTCAATTGCAGATGATTTTGGTTTTTCAGGATTCTTCCTAATTTTTACCATCATACCATTTGTGGCAGGATTAATTATGTTGACTCTTAATAAGCCAATAAAACGAATGATGCACGGGATAGATAAATAACGTCTATATAATATCCGCAATTATATTTCGTTTTCAATTTTGTAATTTAGGCATGTTATTTGCGTCTTTATTATCATATCAATTTTATAAAATGAAGAATTTATTAGTAGTAGTTATATTTTTTAGTTCAATATTTATTTCAATTGCACAAGGCAATGAAATTAATTGGATGTCATTGGAAGATGCTGTTGAGGCACAAGCTAAAGAACCTCGTAAAATAATTATGGACATGTATACTACTTGGTGTGGTCCTTGCAAATTATTAGATAAAAATACTTTTGGTAATAACGATGTGGCAACGTATATCAACAACAACTATTATGCTGTTAAATTTAATGCAGAAGGTAATACTAATGTGACTTTTAAAGAAAAGGTATATTCTAATCCTAATTATGATGCTTCAAAAAGAGGCCGTAACAGCCGGCATCAACTGGCTGGATTTTTAGGGGTTAATGCGTACCCTACTATTATTTTTTTAGATGAAAATGGTGGCTTAATTGCTCCCATAAAAGGCTATCACAATCCAAATCAACTAGAAATTTTCTTAAAGCTTTTCGCTAGTAATAAATACAAAGAAGTAATTACTAA
>CAZJCZ010000387.1:0-1774 GCA_964544575.1 uncultured Flavobacteriaceae bacterium
GTAGGTATCAAAAAGATCATTCAATTCAACTTTCGCAATATTGTTAGTGGCATTTCTTATTTGTTTAGTATCAAAAAATAAATATTCATTCCCGGCCCAATAAGAAATTGTATTTACATATTTATATAATAACTGAGTCCCTCTATAAAACTGTGGTTTAATATCTTTAATAACCGTATTCCAGTCATCATTTTGATATATAGCGACCTTTATTTCAAGGCTAGGATTATTTATCAATAAATTTGGATGATTTATAATAAACTGAACACTTTGTTTTGTTTTTAGCGTTGCAATATCTCTACTTCTATGAGCCGTAACTCCAACATCAACATTTGATCTATAAATTATAAAAGGACGTGCAAAAACAGTTTCGTCTTCTTCATTTAGAATTGTTATTACGTAATTACCAGTTAATTTTATTTTAGTATTATCATTGGGTATCTGTAAACGATAATAAGTATAAGGTTGAAAAGTATTAAATGAGTCTTCGTAATCTCTAATCCAATCAGAGTCATAACCGTTAATATATTCTGTTGAAATCAACCCAGAAGGCTGCCAGTTGTAATCATAATGTTCAATTTTATAAGTGTACTCTTCTTGATTTCCATTTAAATCGTCAAACTCTAAAATAAAGCGTTCCCCTAACTTTATAATTGGGGTGTAATTATTAGATTGTAAAGGTCTTAAAATGATTGACTTTATATGTTCTGGGGGGCTAATAATTACATCAGCTTGCGCGTTGACAATGAGTGCTTTAGTAATTAACAGAAATAGAAAAAAATGGTTAAATTTGTGCTTGCGCATTTTTGTAATTTTGTTACTTATTATCAAAAGCTATACCGAAGATTTGATGTAAATGTACTAAAACTTAAAATATGTGATAAAGTTACGTTATTTAGAATAATTATAAATAATATTAATCTTAATAAATGCTTATATTAGAAGCGCAAAAACTTTAAATTTGCACCGTTTTATTATTTTATTAAATAGAATAAACTCAATTCTTAAATATGTCAACAGACATTCGTATTAAAAAGGGCTTAGATATTAAGCTCGTTGGAGAAGCAGACCAAATTACTACAGCACTTCCAATAAGTAGCATATATGCTATAAAACCAGAAAATTTTCACGGCATTATTCCTAAGCTTTTAGCTAAAGAAAAATCAGAAGTAAAAGCTGGAGAAGCATTGTTTTTTTCTAAGGCAGATGATCGTGTATTATTTCCATCACCAGTAAGTGGTGAAGTAGTTGAAGTGGTTCGAGGTGCTAAGCGTAAAATTTTAGAAATTAAAATATTAGCAGACAAGTCTCAACAGTATCAAGATTTTGGTAAAAAAGATATAACGAATCTATCAGCTGATGAGATTAAAAAACATTTATTATCATCAGGTTGCTGGCCTTTTATTAAAAGACGCCCTTATGACATAATAGCCAAACCAGATGATACTCCAAAAGCAATTTTTGTATCAGCCTATGCAAGTGCTCCTTTAGCAGCTGATTATGATTATGTATTAAAGGGTAAAGAAGCCGAGTTGCAAATAGCATTAACGGCATTAAGTAAATTAACGACAGGAAAGGTTCATGTTAGCGCAAATAGTAATTCACCTTTTGTAAATCTTAAAGGAATCGAATTTCATAAAGTATCCGGCCCACATCCAGCAGGTAATGTAAGCACTCAAATTGCCAAGATAGATCCTATAAATAAGGGAGAAGTAGTATGGGTAGTTTCTCCACAAGACCTGGTTATTATTGGAGAATTATTACTGACAGGAAA
>CAZJCZ010000388.1:0-1767 GCA_964544575.1 uncultured Flavobacteriaceae bacterium
GTTTTTTCGTCTACAGAACCTTTTATTTTATTGGTAAGAAACTAAATTATAGTGGTTGGCAACGGGATAAGGTGATCCGGCTTTTTAGAAAAGATAAATGCAAGTATAATGGCAAGTTAGTCCATGAAACAATTACTGCAGATGGCCATGTAGGTTTTTTTAAAAATAAGCTGGAGCATTATTCTTATCAGAATTTTGATCATTATATTCAAAAATTAAACCATTATGCAGCATTAAAGGCAAAAGCATTATTTGAAAAAGATAAAAAAGTAACGGTCTTTCATATATTGATTAAGCCACCATATCGTTTTATTTCACATTACATTTTACGATTGGGATTTTTAGATGGATTTCCCGGCTTCATCATTTCAGTAACGCAAGCCTATGGAGTATTAAGTAGATATATTAAGTTATGGCTAATGAATCATAAACTTAAATAATTTATAGTTTTTTAATCCCAAAAGGAGTTTTAATAACCTTTTTCTTTTTTGTATTTTTTCTAATGGATAAGTTTTTTTCTAATGCTTCATTAGTTTTATAACTTCTTTGATGATCCAAGTGAATACAAATTGCACTATAGCGTATTTGTTTCGATTTAAGTCCTTTATTAAACAATCTCTCTCCAAGTTCACGATCTTCTCCACCATATTCCATCCGCTCATCAAACCCATTAATAGAAATAAGATCTTCCTTCCAACCTGAAGAATTTCCCCCATTCCAGGTAGCTGAAGATGGCGTAAGTTTGTTAAGCAAATTAGTAATATAGCTGCTGGAAATTAATTTCAAGTTTTTAAAATATTTTTTTGGCAAACCATGCTTGATTAGCCAGGATAAATTAAATGCATCACCTGAAATTATATTTTCTTGTTTTATTAAATTACTTGTTTCCATTGGGAGTCGTACGGCTCCGCCAGAAAGAAAAAACCCGTTCTGAGCACTGGCAATATGCTGCTCAATAAAATCGTTTCTGGGAATACAATCACCATCTGTAAAAATTAAATACTCTGAAGTTGCCGCGAGTAAAGCCTTATTTAGAATCTGACATTTTTGAAATCCATTATCTTCATGCCACACATGGATAATATCCATGGTTTTCGAATGTTTAAATTGTGAAATTAATTTTTCAGTTGTTTCCCCAGATCCATCATCTGCAATGATTACCTCAAAATCTTTATAAGTTTGGCATTCAAATCCCCATAAAACTTTTTCAAGCCATAAAGGTGAATTATACGTACTTATAATTACAGATATCCTAATATTTTTCATATAGATTATTTATGTTACGCAATTTTAAAAAAAGAATTACAAAAATAAGATACTTAATTTGTATATTTTTGTTTGCAAGAAAATATTAATATAAATTTTTTCTAGCAGAATATAATATAATTGCAGGAGATTATTTCTTGTAAGCTAAAATTCTAGAATGTCAAAAAAATTACATCATATTTATGAGGAAAGAAATTTTATATTGTGTTACAAAGTTGAACGAATGTGAAATAATATTATACCCAACTGACACTGTTTGGGGTATTGGCTGTGACGCTACGAATGAAATTGCTGTAGCAAAGATTTATGGCATTAAAGAGCGCGAAGAAAGTAAAAGTTTGGTGATTTTGGTTAACAATATAGAAATGTTAAAACATTATGTTAATGAAATTCCGAAGAGCCTGATTGACATTATAAAAAAGGCGACAAAGCCAACTACTGTTATCTATAAAAACCCAAAAGGACTGGCTAAAAACGTAATTGCAAAAGACAATACCGTGG
>CAZJCZ010000389.1:0-1766 GCA_964544575.1 uncultured Flavobacteriaceae bacterium
TACACCACTAAAGCTAAGTGCTACTGTTACCCAAATGGCTGTCCAGATACTTGCTTCCTTACTTTTGATTACATGCTCTTTCTTATGAAAAACCCCTAGGTCAATTGCAAGAAATACAATAACCAAAGCGATGAACAATATCCAAACCCACATATATTAAAATCCTATTTTGAAGGCACAAAGTTAAGCATCATTTTCGTAATGGAATAATCAACTTTTCTACAACTTATTAATTTTGGCTTGAATATTGCATTTGTTATAAAAAAAGGTAGATTCACTATCACTATAAGTTGTTTTTTTATAACTTATCCTGATATAAGAAGACTATAATAAAAAACTAAATCAATTAAAAATTACTAAACATGAAACATCTTATTTTACTTTTCAGTGTATTATTAATGACACAAGCTAGTGCGGTCGACAGCCTAGTGCAGGATGATGAAGGAATGCTAAAGGCCAAGGCTCAGGAACTTACCAAAAAATATGGCGCAGAATTGGGATTGGATACTAAAATGACGGCTCAATTTGAGGAAATCGTTTTGGGTTATTTGATGCGAAAGGCAAAGGCACAGCAATTAAATGTCTCCGAGGTTGATAAAAATGGTATTATGGGACAACTGGGGGAGCAGGAGAATGAAGATATGGCTGCTTTGCTCTCTAAAGGGCAGTATAAAAAGTATTTAAAGGCAAAGATGAAATTACAGCCCTAAATAAAAAAATAGGGTAATAGTGCCGATACAATTATTCATTTTTAGTGAATGGATTGTATCGGTTTTTTTGTTTAAAGAAGAGATTACTGCTTTTATTCCCTAGTTATGAAACACAACGGTTTTGTTGAAAATCATAACAGATTGATAATCTAGGCATTAGTTTAGCTATATTAACCGATAAAGTGAAGTAAAAACTTGTTGTGCTGTCTATCTATGATATGTAATCAATAGAAATTTTCATTACATTGTACCGTGAGATACTATACTTTTTAAAATGAAAAACATCAACTTTTTGATCATCATTGCCTTAGTATATTTATTTGGTTGCACTCAACTCATTGCACAAGATTCCGTACTTGGCAAAAAAAGCCAAAACGTAAAAGTTAAAAAATATACGGTAATGGAACAATATGAACCGGAATTGGTGCTGAGTGTTAATGAACGTATTCGCCTTAAGAAAAAGCGCATAGCTACAATTAAACGAAGAAGAGGTATCCTGGACACCCTTGACATATCAGAAAGACGCCGGGAAAGATTACTCAAAGAGCTTCTTAATAATCCGTTTTCAGATAAATTGAATAAGGCAGTGGCCGATATTGAATTTGTAACCGATGAGGTTGAAAATTGATTACTATCACAAGACAATTCTTAAAAACCGCTGTATTTACAGCGGTTTTTTTGTACGCTCTTAGGATTAAGCATTTTTTTATCAAAGTAAACAAAACGTTAAAATGTGATTTTGTACGATTTTAGATACTTATACAATAAGATTATTTTGTAACTTAAGGTGTCTTTAAGTAGTTTTTGTTGTATCCTAAAATCAAATCCTATGATAGTGTCACATAAAATTGATGATTTTACACCTTCTGAACTAAAGAACAATACTTTGGTTACCCGTTTGGAACGGAATTTAAAAGATGTTCATCAATTACGTAGTAAATTAAATTCCTACAGTTGTGAACCCCAAACGTATAGTCTGTTTGAGCGCATAGAATCCCTTAAAAATGGATTGGAGAATTTGATTCGCACAGATCAAGAAATTATTACTGCACTAAA
>CAZJCZ010000390.1:0-1759 GCA_964544575.1 uncultured Flavobacteriaceae bacterium
TCTAAATTTGAATTATCATAAAACTCTGCCTTAATTTTCCCGGTATAATAATGATCTTCAATTACATCGAATATGGGTTTATCATCTGTAAGGTTCGTTCCTTTAAAGTAATGGACTTTCGTTTTTTTAGAAACTTTAGCCCTGATTCCTTCCAATATCGTTTTACTATATGTCGGTATTCCAAAATAATTTCCAAGTACAAAATGACGATCATTCGCATTGGGGCCAATAACACTTATTGTTTGTGTCTTTTTTGATAAGGGTAATGTTTTGTTTTGATTCTTTAACAAAACTATCGATTCTCTTGTCGTTCTTAAGGCTAATTTCTGGTGCCCGTCTGATTCAATTGATTCATCAGAAATCTCCTTATAAGGGGTTTGTTCAGCTGGATTTAGAAGACCTAATTTGATACGAGCTGTTAATAATCTTTTTAAGGCTATATCAATTTCATTTTCCGAAATCAAGCCTTTCTCAACAGCTTTCACTAAATAAGAATATGTAGAACCACAATTTAAATCACAACCTGCTTTTACTGCCAAGGCTGATGCTTCTTCAGCGGTTGTTACAATTTTGTGAAATTTATAAATATCTGAAACAGCACCGCAATCAGAAACTACATATCCTTTAAATCCCCATTTGTTTCTTAAAATGTCATTGAGCAATAACTGACTCGCCGTCGCGGATGACCCTAAATATCTATTATAAGCCGACATAACTGAAAATGCCTTCCCTTCAACCACCGTTGCTTTAAATGCCGGTAAATATGTTTCCCAAAGATCTTTTTTATCCGTATAAGCATCAAAACTATGTCTATTATATTCCGGCCCACTATGAACTGCAAAATGCTTGGGTGTTGCAATGACCTTAAAATAATTAGGGTCATCTCCCTGTAATCCTGTTACAAAAGCCACTCCCATTCTAGAAGTAAGATAAGGGTCTTCACCATAGGTTTCCTGGCCCCGCCCCCATCTTGGATCTCTAAAAATATTAATATTTGGAGACCACATTGTTAAGCCCTGGTACCGATTACGCTGGCCTAATTTTATACTATGATTAAATTTTGCTCTAGCTTCAGTACTGATAGCACTCGCTACTTCATTGATCAGAGTTATATTCCAGGTTGCTGCCAAACCAATGGCTTGAGGAAACGAGGTTGCCGAACCGGCACGGGCAACTCCATGTAGACATTCGTTCCACCAATTATATTGAGGAATTCCTAACCTTTCAATAGCCGGAGCTACATCCTGCATTTGGGCCACCTTTTCTGACAATGTTAGCCTTTGTAACAGATCATCTGCTCTAGATTCAGTATCTAAATTAGGATCCTGAAAGGGGTAAGATATATTTTGGGCTACCAATCCCAACGGAATTATCAATAATAGAAAGTTATATCTCAAACATTTATAAAGGAGTTTCATGTTAAATATTTTAATTTATTAATTTAACTTTTTTTATGAATATTTTTCATGTACACACCTATTTTTTATCAACCATTTTATTTATTAGATGTCAATAATTTACATATAATACTTAAACTAATAAATCAGTATTTAGTACATTAGCTACTATAAACAATCATAAAATAGAAGATGTTTACAGGTTAAAATTATTCAACAATTGTTGAAATTCAATTGTTATCACAAATTAATCTCATAGCAAGGAATAAAAAGATGTCAACTAATAAAAGTGGAATGAAAAAAATCGTTTCCCTGGCTCCCGGAAGGATATGTCTTTTTGGAGATCATCAGGATTATTTAGG
>CAZJCZ010000391.1:0-1756 GCA_964544575.1 uncultured Flavobacteriaceae bacterium
CCACGGTATTGTCTTTTGCAATTACGTTTTTAGCCAGTCCTTTTGGGTTTTTATAAATAACAGTAGTTGGTTTTGTCGTATTTTTTAAAATGTCAATCAGTCTTGTAGGAATTTCACCAACATATTGTCTCAACATTTCTATATTGTTAACCAAAATCACCAAACTTTTACTTTCTTCACGCTTTTTAATGTGAAATATATTTGTGACAGCTTTTTCGTTTGTGGCATCACAACCAATGCCCCAAACTGTATCAGTTGGGTAAAGAATATTACCTCCCTTTTTTAAATTGAAGTATGATGAGTTTATAGAAGAGGTCATTTAGTTTTATAATTCATTGATCGTTTGCTCAACCAGGTTCCATTAATAATTGCCTGAAAATAATATTTCAACATATTAATAAATAAATAAACATTTACTAACATTTTTGGTTTAAAAAATAAAAATAATCCGAAAACCGCTAAAATAAACTTCTCAATTATTACAACCATAGCCAGTAATAATTGTGAAAGAAATTTAACCCCTCCTTTAAAATGATTTCGAATATATATATGTCTTGAAATAATTACTTCTGATTTTGTTAAGGCTGTGGTTTTTACATTTATTCTTGAAGCGCCACCATGGTTATGAATAATGCTTGTATCCTTTGCTAGGGCTATTTTACCTTGTAAATCAATAGTTCTTTTGCTTATATCAACATCTTCGTAGTACATCCAATAATCTTCGTTCCAACCCTCTAATTTATAAAACCATTCCTTACTCATTAAAATTAAAGAGCCAGAAAGCCAATTAGGAAATACAATATTATCTTCATTACTAACGCTTTTAAGCAATAATTTTTTGTTAAACAATCTATATATTGATCTGGTAAGACCGAATAAAGTTATAAATGACGGAAGTGGTTTATTTACTTTTTCTAATACCCCTTTAGAATTTGTTTTATTGCACGAAATAAGTTCATATTCAGGGTAATTTTTAGCAGTATTAAATAGTGTTTTTAAAGCTTTTTTGGAAATTATAGTGTCAGGATTTAAAAAAAGTAAAAATTCACCTTTTGCAACTTTTGCTCCGGTATTACATCCATTAGAAAAACCATTGTTACCTGAATTTAAAACAAATGTAAAGGCTGGAAATTGATCTGTAAATTTATCAAGTTTACCATCATTAGAGTCATTATCAATAATTATTACTTCAAATTTAAGATCCTTATCAACTATTTTGTTTATTGATAAAAGACATTGCTTTAAATGCGCCCAGCTTTTATAGTTTACAATTATAATAGAGATATCAACGTTGGCAGTAACCATAAAAATAAATTTTATTTAAGTTTATGATTCATTAACCATAACTTAATGAACCTGCTTAATACTCCATATGCCTGCGTTACTGAAATAATGAATCCTGGGAAACCATCTAAAAATCCCAAACGTAAAATATAATGTGAAATAAAACGATATGGTGGCTTGATCAATATATGGAAGAATGTGACTTTTTTATCTTTTTCAAATAATGCCCTTGCCTTTAACGTTGCGTATTGGTTTAATTTTTGAATATAATGATCAAAACTCTGATAAGAATAATGCTCTAGTTTATTTTTAAAAAACCCCACATTACCATCTGCACTAATTGTTTCGTGAACTAGTTTACCATTATATTTACATTTGTCTTTTCTAAAAAGTCTAATTACCTTATCCCGTTGCCATCCACTATAATTTAGTTTCTTACCAATAAAATAAAAGGTTCTGTAGACGAAAAAAC
>CAZJCZ010000392.1:0-1754 GCA_964544575.1 uncultured Flavobacteriaceae bacterium
CTCCATCAAACAAATTCCATGATAAATTAATTCCAGCATTTAAACCTGTAGAATTAGAAATTGAAGAAGGCTGAAATGCAGAGGCAGGATTGTCACTTTTATTCCAGCCATAAGAACCAGATAATCCTGCTGTTGGCAAATAACCAGCTTTATTGGACTTAATATTAAATTCGCTTATTGCAATGTTGGTTTCATTTTGCTGAAGAAGGACATTGCTTTCTTTTGCTTTTTCTAGTAACTCATCAAAAGACATTAAAGTAATAAAATCAACATCAGTTTCAACACTATAATTAATATCTTTTTGTGTTCCTAAAACAATATTCAAATTACGCTTTGAATTAGAATACTGCTGTTTGGCATTGATAAGACTAATACTATCATTATTGACATCAACCTCTGCATTTAACAATTCTAATTTTGTTGATTGACCATATTCATATTGATATTGAGCTCGTTTTAATCTCTCTTTTGAAATCTCAAGTGCTTCCTGTAAGTTATTAGTGTTTTCTGATAATCTGGCAATTTGAAAATACACACTGAATAACTGTAGATACATGTTTTCTATAGCTTCTCTTGCCTGCAATTCTGATAGATTATAGGTTTCTTTCAATTGCTCATAATTATATTTCCTTCCTAAACCATCAAACAAAGTATAATTTACAGTAAGCGCTGCATTGTACGTTTTAGTTTCTGCTCCATTAATATTTATAATATCTCCTCCATCTGGTTCTATTTCTCGATTGCTATTGTTATAATTTGCTCCAGCATCTGCAGAAACTGTTGGTAAAAATCTTGAATTATAAATACTGGAGTTATTTTTAGCTATTTCTACATTATTGTTAGCAATTTTAACTCCGTAATTATTTTCTAAAGCAATTTGTAGAGCTTCCTTTTTTGTTAATATATCTTGGGCAGTTACTTGTATCGATATCAATACAAGTAATAGTGTTGTAATTTTCTTAATGTAAATCATCATTTTCATATTTTGATTCAATAATTGCTCTTTCTACTTCTTCCTTGGTGATATCTTTTCCAGTAATCATCCATTTTATAAATACTTTAAATGAGTTAGAAACTGATAATAACAATGGCAACATTACCAACGTTAAGACAGTTGCAATACCAATTCCATAAGAAATGGATACTGCCATTGGTTTTAAAAATTGTGCTTGCCTACTTCCTTCTAATAATAAGGGAGCTAATCCAGCTATTGTTGTTAGTGAGGTCAAAAAGATAGCTCTAAAACGAGATTTTCCCGCTTGAACCAGTGCTTCATTATATTTCATTCCCTCTTTTAGATATCCATTGAATTTGCCAATTAAAACGAGACCATCGTTCACCATAATTCCAATCAATGCGATAATTCCCAACCAGGATAAAATGTTAATTTGAAAACCATGTACAAAATGCCCAAAGGCTACTCCAATCAAACTAAATGGAATCATGATCATTAATAAAAATGGTTGACTGTATGTTCTAAATGTAAATGCAATTACCATATATATTAATATTAAAATGATGGGTCCAACTAATTTTAAAGAATTAATAGTTTTTGAGGCTTCTCTATTTTGACCTTCATACAATGCAGTAACCGTCGGATATTTTGAAGATAGGTCGGGCATAATATTCTCCTTAATATCATCTAAAATATCTGCAGCACTTTCATCAGGAGATTTTAGATCTGCGGTAATTTGGATCTCTCGTTTGCCTTCTAAATGGTTAATTGCCACATCTCCACGTTCAATTTTATAGGT
>CAZJCZ010000393.1:0-1753 GCA_964544575.1 uncultured Flavobacteriaceae bacterium
GGTGTAGACGGGGTGGCTCTTGAATCAGAGAAATGGATAGAAGTATTAAAACGACTAGGACATGAAGTGTTTATTATTTCCGGTGAATTCGAATTCTGGAAAATGGACCATCAATATCATTATCGTTACCCCGCACTTTCATTTTTCTCGGCAGGCGTAAAATGGGAACAACGGAAGGCTTTTTATCAACCAGATAAAGAGGTTGGCCCTATACTTGATCATATAGAAAAGCTCTCTAATAGGATAGAAAAGAAATTAAGTCGTTGGGTACGTTCCAATAAAATTGAAGTCCTACTTTCAGAAAATGCTTCCGCATTACCCAGTCACCTTTCTATGGGGGTAGCCATTAAAAAACTGATTAAAAACACGGGTTTACCAATTGTTACCCATGATCATGATTTTCATTGGGAAAGAGGTAAGCGTTATATTTCTGCCCATTCCGAAATCAATACGCTGATTAATGACACCTTTCCGCTACTGCTGCCTGATGTTAGACATGCCGTAATCAACACTTTTGGGGTAGAAACTTTTAAGAGCAAATTCAATCTGGATGCCACTCTGGTTCCTAATGTGATGGATTTTGATCGTGCATATGGCATTCCAAACAAAGACAACAGTTACTTTTTAAGAGATATTGGTGTTGGCCTTAATGAGATCGCGTTATTACAAGTAACTCGTATTGTGAGAAGAAAAGGGATAGAAACAGCCATTTCATTACTAGATAAATTGAATGACAAGAAGCTTAAGCTGGTCATTACAGGTAATAATAATGACGATCAGAACAGGGTATATTATAACGAAATTGTAGATCAAATTCATGACCTGAATCTAACCAGCAAGGTGGTTTTTGCATCTCATATGGTGAAAGACCATAAAGATCTGTCTGATGTTTATGCACATGGCAGGGCTTGTACATATTTTAGTACTTATGAAGGTTTTGGCAACGCTTTTGTAGAAGCAGTTCTTGCCAAAAAACCTATTTTTGTAAATAACTACAAACCGGTATTTATGCAGGATATTGGGAGTAAGGGTTTTGAAACGGTAATGTTGGAAGATAATAATTTAACAGATGATATGGTCAAAAAAATGGCAGATATCATTTATGACCCTGAACGCTGCAGAGAAATAGCAGAATTTAACTATGACCTGGGTAAAAAGTATTTCTCATTTGATGTGCTCGAAGAGAAATTAAGTGGTCTTTTTAGTTTTTAACTCTATAAAAATATGATTAAAAAACAGCAATCAACTAAAATCGACAATATATTAGGCGAATTAAGAAAACAAAAGATCAATACATGGTTTGACCTCGGATTGTTTATTGACCAATTTAAAGAAAAACACTCGAAAGCTGCTTTTAAAGGCAACGCTAAGGCCTTTGATAGCCATCTGGAAACCGGTGGGGTTGCTTTTATGACGTTTTACTTTGCCATCGACGGTATTACGGTTGAAACTGAAAAGTATGCCAAAACCTTTAAAAAAATCTACCCAAACATTCCTATTCATTATATCGCCGGAGAGATCAGACCCGAGGCTGATGAACTAATTCATAAAGATGCCTTTAAAAAAGTGATCAAAGAAATGGATGGTTTTGATAATTGGCCGTTATACGATGATTTCTTTAAAATTAAAATGGAAAGGGGTAGCACCGAGTATAATGCACTTATATTAAAGTTCTGGGATGAAGTATTGGTACTGGTAGAAAAATTGGGCAGGTACATTGAAGAGAACAACATTACTTTGCTTTATCTAATTA
>CAZJCZ010000394.1:0-1753 GCA_964544575.1 uncultured Flavobacteriaceae bacterium
ATAAAGTATTCGCAGAATATGGAAATGTGGGTACTAATTTTGAATATATAACCCGAGAAGGCTTCGGTTGGATGAATGCTTCTTATATTTACGGATTGAGTCTACTTCCTGACAGGTTTAAAAAAGATATTAATCAATTAGTGAGCCCTGATGATGTTTTCTAGCGAATATGTATAGATTGATCCTGTGTAATTAGGGATGATATAATCATGCCTTCCGCAACAACTTTTTATATACTAATTAGAGGTATTATGATTATTTGATCAAACATTACAAATCACTTTTAGCTCTCTCAAAATAAGCTTAATAATATTTTTTTAAAATTTCTTCTGTTTCTGCTTTAGATTTAAAAACACTAAAATCTTTACCCTGCGTTCGTAAAGCCCCCAAAACATTTGCATATTGCCCCGCAATAACAGGATCTTTATATTTACTAAGACCATATGCCAAGCCCCCAGCAAAAGAGTCTCCACAACCAGTCGTATCGATAACATTTTTTACAGGAACAGATTTGATAAATTCCTTTTTAATTGTACCATCAGACTTGATATACATCGCCGCGCCTCTTGAATCTAAAGTCACGTAAAGAACTTTAACGCCGTTGTTTAAGGTAAATTGGGCGAAATCATCCAAATGGCTCGTATTTTTATCATCGTACACTTCATCGTCATAATCAATGTCAAACCAGCAACAATGTGATTCTTCAAGGTTCATTTTTAATATATCAATATGAGGAAACCACTTTTCTCTATCACTCCAATATTGTCGTAATCTATCACCTTTTTCGTTTAAGTAAGTTGTAGGCCCGTGGGCGTCAAAAACAATAGTTGCCTTGCTATTTTCCTTAATAAATTTTAAGGTCTCCAATTCAATTTCAAAATCAGTTATTGGAACAAAAACAAAACTATCGGAATCAAGAAATGGAGCAACATCTCCTGGAGTTATAGGTGCCATATTAGCCGATTGTTTTTCAATCCTATTGTTCTGATCTATGAATTCAAGTTCTATGATAGTGCCTTTATCCTGACTGCTATTGATCCCACTTGTATTTACGGTGGGATATGGTTCGAAAAGTAATTTTATAGCTGCAGAATCTTCTTTATGAACATGACATATTGGTACTACTATACTCCCATCGTCTTCAAAAAGTTTAGCCAGGGCAATGGTAGGATGGCTAACACACCCATATTTTTGGATGATCTCACCCTTATAAGTTTTAATCGTATCACGGGGTATAGGGCCAACAATAGCTATTTTTGTCATTTTATTTTTTGGAATTAAACTTAATTTAAAAAATAAACAGTTCTTTAAAATTACAAAACAAAAATCAATTCAATTAAAAGATATAAAATCGAGTCATTAAATAATCGACTGACTTAAAAAAACAATTAACCCATAATAACTTCAACTTTATGATCCTTTCCAAATTCAAGAATTGGCACTAAATTACCCTCAATTGATGTGCCATTTACTGTAATACGCTTTACTCCTTTACTAACATGTTCAGGGTTTTTAACATCAATAAGGTAGGTAGCTCCTCTAAATTTTCTTTTCATTTTAAATCCATCCCATTTTTTGGGAATACAAGGATTTATCAAGAGCCCTTCATAATCAGGTTTAATACCTAAAATGTATTGTGTCATGGCATAAAAGTTCCAAGATGCCGTACCAGAGAGCCAAGAATTTTTTGCTTCACCGGGTTTGAAAGCTTCTTTACCGGCAATCATTTGACAGTACACATAAGGTTCAACTT
>CAZJCZ010000395.1:0-1740 GCA_964544575.1 uncultured Flavobacteriaceae bacterium
TTTAAAAATCCGAACGCTAATAGAACTTGTGGATGTGGTGAAAGTTTTTCATTATAAAATTTAATTAATGAGCAAATATACTGAAGACGATTTAAAAAAAGAACTCGAAACCAAAGAGTACGAATACGGTTTTTATACTGATATTGAGTCTGATAAATTCCCTGTTGGTTTAGATGAGGATATCGTTATAGCAATTTCTAAAAAGAAAAATGAACCTGAATGGATGACAGCTTGGCGATTGGATGCTTTTAAGATTTGGAAAACTATAAAAGAGCCTGAATGGGCTAATGTTACCTACAAAAAACCAGATTTTCAAAATATTAGTTATTACGCTGCTCCTAAACAAAAACCGGAGTTAGAAAGTTTAGATCAGGTTGATCCTGAACTCTTAAAAACTTTTGAAAAATTAGGAATTTCTATTGACGAGCAAAAACGCCTTTCAAATGTTGCGGTAGACATCGTTATGGATTCTGTATCTGTTGCAACCACATTCAAAAAAACGCTGAATGAAAAAGGCATTATTTTTTGTCCGATTTCTGAAGCCATTCAAGAGCATCCTGAATTGGTAAAAAAATATATGGGTTCTATTGTACCTAAAACTGATAATTTTTATGCTGCTTTAAATAGTGCCGTTTTTAGTGATGGTTCTTTTTGTTATATACCAAAAGGTGTTAAATGCCCCATGGAATTATCAACATATTTTAGAATTAATGAAGGCGGAACTGGTCAGTTTGAACGCACTTTGGTTATTGCTGATAAAGGTAGTTATGTAAGTTATTTAGAAGGATGTACTGCGCCGCAAAGAGATGAAAATCAATTACACGCTGCAGTGGTTGAATTAATTGCTTTAGATGATGCCGAAATAAAATACTCTACTGTTCAAAACTGGTTTCCAGGTGACAAGGAAGGAAAAGGTGGTGTATTTAATTTTGTTACAAAGCGTGGTTTTTGTGAAACCAACGCTAAAATATCCTGGACACAGGTAGAAACCGGTTCAGCTATTACCTGGAAATATCCGTCTTGTGTTTTAAAGGGAGATAATTCAGTGGGAGAATTTTATTCAATAGCGGTAACTAATAATTACCAGCAGGCAGATACCGGTACCAAAATGATCCATCTAGGTAAAAATACCAAAAGTACTATTATCTCAAAAGGAGTGTCTGCAGGGAATTCTCAAAATTCATATCGCGGATTGGTACAAATAAATAAAAGAGCCGAAAACGCTCGTAATTTTTCACAATGCGACTCTTTATTAATGGGCAATGAATGTGGCGCTCATACTTTTCCTTATATAGAAGTAAAAAATAAATCAGCTCAAATTGAACACGAAGCAACAACTTCTAAAATTGGTGAAGACCAGTTATTTTATTGTAATCAACGTGGGATCGATACAGACAAAGCCATTGCTCTAATTGTTAATGGTTTTAGTAAAGAAGTATTGAATAAACTTCCTATGGAATTTGCGGTGGAAGCACAAAAATTATTAGAAATTAGTTTAGAAGGGTCTGTTGGATAAAAAATAATATAAATGCTAGAAATAAAAAATTTACATGCTAAGGTTGAAGATAAAGATATCCTTAGAGGAATTAATTTAAGAGTTAATGCCGGCGAAGTACATGCCATCATGGGGCCCAATGGTTCAGGTAAAAGTACGTTGTCATCAGTAATTGCTGGGAAAGAAGAATATGAAGTATCAGAGGGTGAAATCTTTTTTAATAATGAAGATCTAGATGACCTTGC
>CAZJCZ010000396.1:0-1737 GCA_964544575.1 uncultured Flavobacteriaceae bacterium
AAACTCAGCCTAACTTTAAAGTTCAGTTCTAAACGCTGCATCCATTAGTATCTGTTCCTTATTAGAAATTCCAATTTGTTTAGCGATTGATTTCCAATCTCTAACCACACTTAATACTTCATGAATTATGATATTCATATCTTTTTCCCTTAAACGGAAATAGTCTCCAACACTTTTTGCAAGTTCAAAACTTAATGAATTGTCATCCATATCAATATTGAGTGCCAAACCATTTTTTTCTGTGGAGGGATTTAAATCGTAGGCTGGCGATAATTTCCAACCCTTTTCACTTAAAATAAACCCGTGATTGCGCAAATGGTCATCTGTATTTGAAACTGCAATATTAAATACAATTCTACGCCATAACTGGTGTAAATTATCTTCTACATCTGTACCGTAATTGATTATTACATCCACAATATCCAAATAACTTGGTGCTGTCGTTTTTAAGGTATCTTCTGTATTTCCAGTCATGGTCATTGCAGAGGCAAAATGAATCCGGTTGCCATTTTCACGATCAAAACGTTTGGTTAAAAAAGTATGGTAGCCACCAGAAATTTGCTCAATTTTTGATTCTGCCATCTCAATACCACAGGCAATTGCCAGTTTATAGGTAAGAAATTCCCATGCAGCTTTATCGACTGTATCGGTTTTGGAAGGAAATTTAGCAATCCATAAGTCTTTATCTTTTCCTATTATATTGGCTTTAGGTCTAGCACCGCCAAGCGAAGAGCCAGGTGCTATAAGAACTGCTATCCATTTGCGCATGGAGTCACTTTCAAAATCATTTTCGAGGTGTCTTACAGCTTCCTGCAAATCGCCGAGTGATGACCACGGTGGAGTAGGGTTTTGGTCGTCGTTGTCTAAAAAAGGACCATCGGGATCAGTCTTAAAACGAAGTGCTCCCATACGGCTCTCATCATAAACACCCAACAGATAATCTATTTCATATAACGTTTTAGCTTTTCGTTCGACTGCCCTTGCGTCTTGAGCCTCTCGACGTTTCATTAGGGTTTTACCCCAAGTATCAGGCATACTGTCCAAAAATATTCCAAAATTCTCTTTGTCTGTGGGATATTGCGGTCCTGAATAAAAGCCAATATCAGGATCGAGTAATTGATACAGCCCTTTATTGAGCCATTCTCTAGTATATTCAAAACTAAACGCTTTTTTTGCTTTTGCGAAATGTGCTGAAAGTATGCCTATTTGAATAGGACCATTTATTCCTTTCCAATCTGCGTATACGTATATGTCAAATTTTCCTCCTGCCATCGTTTAGAGTAAATCAAGATCTTGGAGTTTGCGCCCAAACGAATCATCAGCTGCAAGCTGCGAGAAGTCTTTATCTAAATTTAATACCCTGAATATATTAAAGTAAATACCTATGGCTACAGATGGATCCCCTTTTTCTACCCGGTACAAGGTAGCACGGTGAATCCCTGCACGTTCAGCCACCTGCTCAACAGTAAGTTTTCTACGCTTTCGAGCTAGTTTGATATTTTCTCCTATAGCATCAAAAATCTTCTGATATTTGGGGAGAAGTACGGCTTTCTTTGAATTCATAATGTTGTTTATTAGCGACAAATATAACAAAAATGTTATAAATAAGCGACATTTATAGAATTATCATGTTTTATTACTTGATATCTATTTTTGTTTTTTCAGAAAGAGATAATTATGTAGGTTGCGATATTGCATCGTTTTCATTTAATTTTATAGTATTTGATACCAAACACA
>CAZJCZ010000397.1:0-1724 GCA_964544575.1 uncultured Flavobacteriaceae bacterium
TTTTGGTATTTTGTAGAGATGATTCATAGGTCAATTCAGCCTTGATGATGCTTAAGGCAATCAATTCATCAGCATCTTCTATTTGTTCTCTATATTTCTGGCTTTCAATTATAGATTTTTTACTTTTCAACCGTGATCGATTACCATCGAACACATTCCATTTGATGCCGACTCCAATAAACCATTTTGGGTCTAACAATGATAAATCGTCTTCTATAAGTTCATAATGCCCTTTTAAAGCAAGCTTGGGTATAAAATTACTTTTTTCCATTTTAGATTTATATAGTGTTGCCTTTTCCGCCTCCTCCAAAGCTTTGATTTCGCTGCGCTTTTCAGTGCTTGATAACGAGTCGGTTGTAAAAGATTGTAATTGCGGATTGAGTGAATTTAAATTCTGCTTACTTTCATCAGTGAGTTGGTGTAGTACTTCTATCAATAAGGTTTTATTATGGTCAAACTCCAATAATTTTCCGGCCAATTGTTGCTGTGCAAGTTCAATTTTTTTACGGCCAATAGGAGTTGCCAAACCATTTTCGATAGCTTTCTTCACGTAGTATTCTTGTTCATTTAAGAATTTTTCGGATGTAGTTAGCACTCGTTTAGAGGCATATACCAACGCAAGTTTATCATAAGTCTCTATTATTTTTAAAGCTATTTTATCCTTTTCAGCCATACCAAGGTAATTCAATGATGCTTCTTTGTGCTTACTTGCTTTGATGGCATTACTGGCTTCTAATCCGCTAAAAAGTACCCAATCCACATCCATAGATGATTTCAAAATGTTTTTGTTCTGCAAATTAGGAATGGCCTCCAAGGAAATGCTTTCCGGAAAAGGATTGTTGAAGGGAATACCGGCCGCCTCTTTAATGAGGAGTTTTTGCGTTGCAACCAATAGATTTTGCGTGTCATCATCAAAGGTGATGGCATCATTTAGCCTAGTATAACTTCCATTGAGTGTAACTTTGGGGAGAAAAACTGACTTTGCCAATTTTTGATCAACTTTTGCTTGTTCTTCATCAAAATTATTGATGTTGACGCTGTGACTTTTATCCAGTCCTTTGTTTATAAGTTCCTTAAGAACCGGATCCAATTGCTGTGCTATAGATATTGATGGAACGAGCCATGAAAAGGCTATCAATAGGATGCTTAGTCTTGATTTGTTTATTTGCATTGTAAATGGTTTTATAAATACAATACAAAGGTCTTAACGTTATAATGATTTTCATTTGATCTATATCAAAAAGCAAATCTCAAGTTCATTTAAGTAAATCATTACTTCTTATGCGACTAAGTGTTTCTTGTGTCATCCCAAGATAAGAGGCAATATAGCCTAAGGGCACACGATGTGAAATGTCTGGAAATTCAGCGAGCATATAATTATACCGCTCTCTTGCAGTCTGAAATTGGATAGCGTTCAGTTTATGGACAAATTTGGTAAGTGTTTCTATAGTTAACAACCTAATAAATTTTTCCATGTTGTGGTATTTTGCCAACAATAAGTCCATATTTTTCTTTGTTATACTATATAAAATGGAATCTTCTAAAATCTCTAAATAGTAAAAACTGGGACTTTGTTGAAAGAAGCTGTCTGCGCTAGACATGAAATTACCAACTCCAAAGAACCATTGTGTTACTTCCTTCCCATCTTGTTTAAGGTAATAACTTCTTCCAATACCCTGTTCTACAAAATATAATTTATTGCAAACCTGACCTTCTTTTATTAA
>CAZJCZ010000398.1:0-1713 GCA_964544575.1 uncultured Flavobacteriaceae bacterium
CATAATCCATTCTGGTGATCTTCTTTCCATGATACCCTTAGGTGCAGGTCCTATAAATCTCTTTTCGGGTTTATGACAGGCAGAACACATTTTAACATACACTTCTGCTCCTTGTTTTGCCAAATCCTGATCAATTTCATCAGCTAAAGTTACGCTCGTGATTGGACCAATCCCCTTGTTTTTCATAGGATCTACCTCTGCCACTTCTTCTTTTACTTCCTCCTTAACTTCAGGATTCTCTTTGTTTGACTTGTCACCACAACTGATCATAAAAGTGAGGGATAAAGCCACTAAGCTTAAAATTAATTTTTTCATTAAAACTTGTTTTATAGTTATTATTTTAGTTTTATTTAAATCTATTCTTCAGGTACTAATACATCACCAATAACGTGTATCCATCCGTTACTAACATTCACGGTTTTTAATATTTTTGTTCCTCCAACATATAAGCCATCCTCTTTTTTTACTACATCTAAATACTTGCCAGATGCCATATATAATTTGCGACCTTTCTTTGCTTCTTTTTCTAATTGAGTATCGGGATAATTTGCAGGTGCCACATGATTAACTAGAATAAAAGCCAATTTCTCTTTGTTTTCAGGTTTTAATAAGGTCTCTACAGTTCCTTCAGGAAGTTTAGCGAAAGCTTCGTTTGTAGGAGCAAAAATGGTCAATGGACCAACGTTCACTAAAGCATTTTCAACACTCGCAGCTTCAATAGCTGTTACCAGGGTTGAAAAATCTGGCAAAGATTTTGCTACTTGTAAAGCATTTGCTGCTGATACATCGTCAACCACTGAAGCTTGACCTTGGTTTTCTGTAACAGTGGTGGGTTCTGATGTCGTGTTGGTTTGCTCATTAGCCTGTTGTCCTTTTTTGCATGCAATAAACAATAGCATGGACATCATAATGACGATTAATTGTTTGGATTTCATTGTTGTGGTTTTAAATTATTATTATTTTAGGTTTAATGGTAACAAAAGTAACATGCGCCGTTTTTTAAAAACATGATATATATCATATAAAAAGATATTTTTATCTTTTTAATTTACACCTTAACTTATGAATGTTATAAATATACAAAATTTGTCAAAAGGACTTCCATGAAACTTATTTTTTTTTTCATGTTAAATAAATTGATTAAAGTGTTGAATTACTGTATTATTGTGAGTAATAAAATTTATAAATATCAAATGGATTATGCTATCAAAATCTAGTAAATACGCTATTAGAGCAGTGCTATATTTGTCATTAAATTCTAATGATAAAAAAAAGTATAATCCCAAAGATATTGCGGATGCCATAACTATACCTGCTCCATTTTTAGCTAAAACATTACAAGAACTAACGAAAAAAAAATTGATCTCATCTACAAAAGGTAGAAATGGTGGATTTTATTTAACTAAAGATAATAGGCTAAACTCAATGTTGTCAATAATAGATTGTATTGACGGGCTCAATAAATTTGATGAATGCTTTATAGGATTACCTAAGTGCAGTGATAGTAGTCCGTGCGCAGTACATCATATTGTTTCACCATTAAAAAATGATTTATTAGAAGTTCTAAAAAACAATAATATTGATGATTTTACCAAAGATGTAGCGAGCGGTAAAATTCATATTGTTTAATTAACTTTTATACCGTCATCGAAAACAATTGCGTATTGGGTTTGTTTCTTACCAAACGCAGATCAAAAGCCATACAGATATTTC
>CAZJCZ010000399.1:0-1708 GCA_964544575.1 uncultured Flavobacteriaceae bacterium
CAGGTGAAAATTCTAAACTATACCCAGTTGATGTAAGGGCTGTTGTTGTTCGTGGTACATGTGTCCAGGCACCGATGGCGCCGGTCGTTGCATTAAATGACGCATAAAAAATTCCGCCACTTTCCATGGCAATGGCTATTCGGTCATTTTGAGGTGAAAATCGAATGGAAGCTCTCTCACCACGAATTGGAATATTAATGGGTAAACTAACCGTAACATCCGGATTATTAGCTCTGGCTCCTGTTAATAAATTAGCATCATCAACACGCCATAATCTAACGCTACCTGCACAATTAGATGTACAAGTTCCTACATCATTTGCAATTGTAGCGACCCACGCACCACATAAGGCCCCATTGTTAGTACCATAAAGAGACTCCGTTGTAAAATTCTGTAATAAGTTGTTTTTACTAATTACCGTTTTACTTGGTATATCAATTATTGAGTAATAAGCTGTTCCAATATTGGTTTCATTACTTCCGTCTCCATGAAGCAGATATACCTGATTTAAATTGGTGCCGGGAACAGGCATAACCACTGCCATTTGAGTTCTGGTGGCATTTGTATTTATTCCTCCTCCATTTGTATAGAGAATTCCATTATTGTCTCTAACTGTCGCTAAGTCGGCATAAAAAAGGAGATTACCGGTTACCGGGTCACTCCAGGCTGATGTGGCTTCAAACGCGCCACCAGAAGGTAAACCACAGGATATTGTTGGAGGTACGGATCTAAAGTCCATTAAATGCCCTCTGGAATTCCACCAATGAGCGTCAAAAGTCTGGGCTATTCCAGAAGTTGAAATAACAGCAAAGAAAATAGAGAATAAAAGTCTTATTCTATTTTTATATTCCGTCAATTTTGATCTTTATTTCTTTATATTCAATTTTGATTAATTTGATCCTTTTTAATCCTAACGTACTTATACCCCAAAATTAAAATAGACCTCGTAATTTGCGATAAAACAAATACATATCATAAAACCCTAACTTACTACACATGCAACAATATATAAGTGAGGGGGTTATATTACTAATATTTAATCACAGATTGTATAGTGTTCACAACATTCCTTTTCATTAGTATAGGTTAACATTCCTAATCTTTTAATGCTACTATTTTGCCCTATTAATTATTAGAACAAATATATATTTTGCATAGTGGTTTGTTAACCTTATGTTGACAACCTTAACGGATTGTTAATAATTTAGGTTTTTTATGTTGTCAAACTAACGCCAAATGCACTAAAATATTGTGTTCACAGCGTATTTCAAACCTCAGTTTTAGTTGTATAATTTCTGTTCTAACCTTTTATTATAAATATTTTCTGTTTTATGTATTTTCAACTATATTTGCACTTATTTAGAATGAATCTATATAATTATGATACAAGTTTCAGAAATAGCAAAAAATAAAGTCATTGAATTAATGACCGATGATGGCTATGATGCATCTAAAGATTTTGTTCGCGTAGGTGTTAAGAGTGGCGGTTGTTCAGGTTTGTCTTATGAATTAAAATTCGATAACGAACAACATGAAAATGATAAAATATTTGAAAATAACAACATCAAAATAATCGTTGATAAAAAAAGTTTTCTATATCTAGTCGGTACTACGCTTGATTATTCTGGCGGATTAAATGGTGCAGGGTTTGTTTTTAAAAATCCGAACGCTAATAGAACTTGTGGATGTGGTGAAAGTTTTTCATTAT
>CAZJCZ010000400.1:0-1704 GCA_964544575.1 uncultured Flavobacteriaceae bacterium
CTGTAGTATTGCCACTAAGCAAACGTGTTGTCATGAATTTTTTTGCCGAAAAATCGTTAATTAACGTACGATCCATATCAAAAAACGCGGTGATATGTGGACCTTCTTCTATTTCTTCATCCTGATGGATTTCATCGTTAATTGAATCTTGAGCTCTATTTTGTTCTATAAGTGGTTCTATTATTAATTTTTTATCTCTAACGCTTTCTATTTGTTTTAAGTACAATAAACGTTCGGATAAATCATCCAAATGATGTCTCCAGCGCTTTAATCCATCATAATCTAAAGTTCTATCGACTGGAATTAGATTCGCATTTTTAGCAAAACGGAGTGCATTAATTAAAAAGGGTTTGGAGACACTATCTAAACGTGTAATTTCAGATTGCCAATGTAGTTCTTTCCCTTTAAACATGGAAAGTTCAATAAACTCATCCTCAGCATATTCATCATCAGTGTCCCAACTATTAAGGGTATGACACACCACCTTATCTGCCTCTAAATAGGACAACAAAATGGCGCGTGATACAAATAAATCTTGTTTTTCTAACAAGGCTGAAATGTTCCCATTTGGGTCGGTTAAAATGGCTCTCCAGTTTTTATCAAACCGAAGCAATTCTGTTTCAATTTCACCACTAAATCTTGGCTTATTTGTATAAAAGAATTCAAATTTAAATAAATTCCGAAGCTTCATAATCTCCTCCCAAAATTTTGTAATTCGGTTGGTCGATTGATCGTCTTTTATTTTCACCAAAGCCATTTCTATAAAAGCTTGATGGTATAAATGTCCGGATGCCATATTTGCATAATATGCAGCTGGCAAATACTCTGTAGGAACCAAGCTATATTGTGCACGTTGTCCTGCTCTACTTTTTTGAATTATTCTTGCGCTTTGTAATAAATTTAATGCTGATTGTACGATAACACCAATTTTATTTCCACGATCTATAAGAACATCTTCTTTTTTCTGACCAATGAATGCCATTAATCGATTAACCTTATATTCAATTTCTTTTTTGGTTAAGGCGAAATCATTAAGCAACACATGGCAAACCAATGAAACTGTAGTAACTGGTGTAATGGCATTGGTTTTATGTATGAGTTCAAAAGCAAATCTAGGCAAGGTGTTTTTATCTGCATAACTATCTTCTTCCATATCTGGAATGATGGCTTGCTGATCTTCTTCAATCTCTACTGGTTCTCCAAAGCGAATGGCCGCACGACCATAATCATTTCCTAATTTTTTAATATAGTTTACAGCTTCTTTTACATTTTCTGCCTTTTTCTCTTGTCCTTTGCCTTCTTCGGTCATTTCCTTGACATCAGGAATTAAATCGTAAACAATAGAAACAGGAACATATTTTATGGATCTTGAACTCTGTAATTCTCCTTCTTTTATATATTTTAAAATCCCCATTTTTGGGTATATAATTTTACCTGTTCTAGAACGTGTGCCTTCAATATTCCATGTCAAGTGATCGCCTTTATCAATTATAGTAGAAATATAATGACGTAAAGCCGCTTTGTAAATTAAATCATCTTTAAAACTGCGACGAATAAAAATGATTCCAGCGTTAGTCCCTAATTGTTTTAAGCCTGGAAACGCTAAGTTACTACCTCCAAATGAAAATGGAATTGGCATTCCATAACGCGCTAGTGTTGAAATTAAAACTAAAGTATCTAAATAGGTTTTATGAGTCATAATAA
>CAZJCZ010000401.1:0-1702 GCA_964544575.1 uncultured Flavobacteriaceae bacterium
CTTATAGAAGATGTGGCAATAGTGGTTTATTATTACCATTGATTTCACTCGGTTTATGGCATAATTTTGGTCATGTTGATGATCTTAAAACGGGTCAACAAATGTTACATACTGCTTTTGATAATGGCATAACACATTTTGATCTGGCCAATAATTATGGACCTCCACCAGGTTCTGCCGAAGAAAATTTTGGTAAGATTTTAAAACAAAGCTTATCATCATATAGAGATGAATTAATTATATCTACAAAAGCTGGTTACTTAATGTGGCCGGGACCCTATGGAGAGTGGGGTTCTAAAAAATACTTGGTAGCAAGTTTAGACCAAAGTTTAAAACGGATGGGCTTAAATTATGTAGATATTTTTTATAGCCATAGGCCAGACCCGAATACACCATTAGAAGAGACTATGGCAGCCTTAGATTTGATTGTAAGGCAAGGGAAAGCACTTTATGTTGGTATTTCATCTTACAATACCGAAGACACCTTAAAAGCCTCTAAAATATTAAAGGATCTGGGAACTCCTTGTCTTATTCATCAACCAAAATATAATATGTTAGATCGTTGGGTTGAGGATGGGGTATTGGATGTATTAGAAAATGAAGGGATGGGATGTATTCCGTTTTCTCCATTAGAACAAGGGATTCTAACCTCAAAATATTTAAAAGGAATTCCTGAAAATTCAAGAGCAGCAAAAAGCACCGGCTTTTTACAGAAAGATCAGGTTACAGATAAAGTAATTAATAAGGTTCTAAAACTAAATGAACTCGCAGAAGGTAGGGGGCAGAGTCTCGCACAAATGGCGGTTGCCTGGTTATTAAAAGATAACAGGGTTACTTCAGTATTAGTAGGAGTAAGTAGTGAAAAGCAATTACTGGATAATTTAGCATCACTAAATAACTTAGATTTCACCATTACTGAATTAGAAAGAATAGAAAAAATTCTAAAGTAGGCTCATAAATAAAAGTGTATAATAGGAAATTATAAATAAGCCTTAACTGATAAGAAGCAGGTAGGAATTTAGCTTATTAAATAAACCCCCTATTTTTTGCCTCTTTTAAAATCTCTGCAACACTAGCTTTTTCTAAGCCAAATATATTTATAATTTCTGCTTTTCTTTTTTCAACGGCACTTAATGAAAGGTGTACATGAGTTGGCAGGTCTTTTGTTTTTACCCCTTTAGCTAGATAAAAGATGATTTTTTTGTTAACCTCATCCAACACAGATTCGCCAAAGTTATTTGATTGACCTCTAAAAAACTTCGAAACAGTTGAACTGTAATATGGAAAATTTTTCATGATGGATTTAAGAGCCAATAACAATTCTTTTGAGGTTAGATCATCCTTAATTAATAGGGCGTCAGGATTTGCAATCTTTAAAATATTATTGATCCTATGAGTATCATTAAAAGTAGTGAGAACTATTATTTTAGCTTTTGGCAGCTTTTTTTTTGCATAAACAGCCAAGTCTTCACCTGATATAAATTTACCGTCAGAAGAAGGAGGCAATTGAATGTCTAAAAAAAGCACATCATATTGTGCACTGTTAACCGAAAAGTTTATTTTTAAGATTGCAGTATCACAATTAATGGCAGTATCAATTGTAAAAGTGTATTTATCTACAAAATCTGAAGTCGCTAAAATATTTTTATAAGCCTCTATGATCACTGGGTGATCATCAACTATCAAAATTTTTAATTCCTTT
>CAZJCZ010000402.1:0-1702 GCA_964544575.1 uncultured Flavobacteriaceae bacterium
CACCTCGTTTACACCGAGGGGGTCGGGGGTTCGAATCCCTCATTGCCCACTGGAAGAGTAACAAATTCCACCAAAAACCCGCAAACATCAATGTTTGCGGGTTTTTTCATTTTTAAGAATATCAAATAATACCATATAAAACCATTCTAATCGGGAGGAATTCGGGAGTCTTTTTTGGAAAGGTATTTACTCCCGAATTGGCTGTGAACGATTGCTATTACTGGTCGCGTGATTTTTTTTGTAAAAATTAATTTGTAACTTTCGTGAAAAATCAACACAAAAAGTGAGTCTTTCTCTCTCCATAATGTATCATATAAGAAAAGCCAAAGGAAAATCTGACGGCTTAGGAGGTATTTATTGTAGAATTACTGTTGATGGAACAAGGGCTGAGATGAGTATTAGTCGCAAAGTTCCAATTGATAAATGGGATGCTATAGTGGGAAAGGTGAGGGGCGTGTCAGCAATTGCACAAGAGACGAACGAATTGATGCGAAGTGTTGAAAATGCAATTTTGGATAAGCAAAGAGAGTTTATAAAGCAAGGCGTTTCTTTTACTGCTACAGATTTGCGTGATGCATATTTAGGAAAGAATCAAGACTTTAAGAAGATTTTAGATTTATTTAAAGAGCATAATGATAAAATCTATCGCTTAATAAGTACTGGTGAATATGCGTTGGGAACTTATAAACGTTACGATACAGTTTGTAATCATCTCGGAGAATACATTAAATTGAATTATCAATGTTCAGATATTCCTATAAAGGATATAGATTATAAGTTTATTGAAGGCTTTGCATTTTTTCTTAAGTCCGAAAAATCATGTGCAAATAATACAACGCTTAAATACATTAGGAATTTTAAGAAGATTATGCGTATTGCTCAGGCACATAATTACATTTCCAAAGACCCTTTTATAAATTGGAAAATGAAAAAAAAGATAGTTAATCGGGAATTTTTATCTGAGGATGAAATAAAAAGAATGGCTGAGAAGGATTTTGAGATGGATCGATTAAATCAAGTAAGAGATATTTTCATTTTTGCATGTTTTACTGGTTTGGCTTATATAGATGTCCAAAAACTTACTCACGATGATATACTATTAGGGATTGATGGGAGTAAATGGATAAAAATTAAACGTACTAAAACCGATACACCTAGTAGTATCCCTATTTTACCAGAGGCACAACGAATTTTAAATAAATATGTTGATTATCCCCAAAAGGAAAATATGAACAAATTACTTCCAGTTGCAAGCAATCAAAAAGTAAATGCCTATCTAAAGGAAATTGCAGTTGGCTGTAAAATTAAAAAGACATTAACTTTTCATTTAGCTAGACATACTTTTGCAACTACAGTAACACTATCTAGAGGGGTTCCTATTGAAACAGTAAGTAAGATGCTTGGGCATACAAACCTTTCTACAACTCAACACTACGCTAAAGTGCTTGACCTTAAAATAAGTAGAGATATGCTAGCTTTGAAAGAACTAGAAAGTATTTTGGATAATAGTAAAGCTTAGAATACAGATCAAGGTTGATTTTGCGTATTCAAAAGAGATTGACATCAAAAGTGTATGGACACAAGCTTATCATTTAGCTTATAAAGACAACCATTTTAATCCAGAGCTATCCATACAGGATATTTATCAAAACGAAGAACGAAATAAGAAATATACCAGGCTTACCACAGAACAGGAACTGGT
>CAZJCZ010000403.1:0-1700 GCA_964544575.1 uncultured Flavobacteriaceae bacterium
TGTTGTTGAGCTTACTAATTTTTGAGCTGAAGCTGTAAATGATGTTATTGAAATTACCATTACTGCCAATATTGAAAGGAATGTTGTTTTTTTCATGTTTAAAAATTTAATTATTTATAATTGTTATTTACTGGTTTATTTATTTGACACTATGTCACTTTTTTCTATGATTACATTTTCGTACATCTCTAAATCTTCATCAAAAGAAGCACCTGAACGTATCACACCTTTAACAGTAATTTGATCACCGACATTTATTTTAAGCGTATTCGAATTAGTTTCAGGAGTAAACGTACAGCTTACACCAGCCTTGTCTGAAGCTGCCTTTAAAAGAATTACTTTTTGATGGTTGAAATCTTCTGTAATTTCGGCAACAACTCCCGAGATTTCAAGTACTTTAGAATTGCCTGCTTCATCTAAATATTTGTCGTTTGCTTTTTGAGCATCGGTTAAATATTCATTTACAATCTCAGTCGCATTATAACTAAAGTCAGTTTTAGTATTCTGAACATCTCTAGCTGGTTTATTAAACATATAAAAGCCAACACTACCTCCAATTAGAATTACTACTCCTATAACGATGAGTATTATTTTTATAATTTTCTTTTTTGTCATTTTAATTCAATTTAATTGTGTTAACTGAAGACATAGACTGAAGAACTTTAAGTTCCTGACAATAAAACTTCATTTTTTTATTTTTTTAAGTAGAATCTCTTTTTTTGTGAAGTTTGAGAATAGCTATTTTAAAAATTAATTTGTTGAAACTAGTGGATGTTTACCCATGGGGCATGTATAAAATGGAAACTAAATAATTGTAATTTTAACATGTTAATCCGACTTATATGTTATTCATTTTTTAATTTAACGTCCAATTAAGTATTTTCAATGAGTTTAGTGCTGCATTTTATTTTAGGCTTTATCACTTCTTTTTTAGGTACTTTAACTCCAAGCATGTTAAACATGACTGCTGCTAAAATTAGCTTAAATAAAAGTAAGTCAGATGCTGTTAAATTTGCAATAGGCGTTTCAATTGTTGTGCTACTTCAAGCTTATATAGCTGTTTTGTTTACAAAATTTTTAAGAAGTAATCCTGATTTTGTACAATCACTTCAAAAAATAGCCATTGTCATATTCGCGCTATTGTCTTTTTATTTTTATCGCCAATCAAAAAAAGATAAGGTACCTACAGAATCAATAAAAGAAAAAGCAGGAAATAGTTTTTCTGTGGGCTTGCTACTATCAGCATTAAATATGTTTTCTATTCCATTTTATTGTGGTGTGACAACAGCCTTAGATGTAGCAGGATGGTTACAGTTTTCTCAACAAAACATTATGATTTTTGTTTTTGGATCGGCGCTGGGAACTTTTACACTGCTTTATATGTACGCCAATTTCGCTAAAACCATTCAATTGAAATCAAAAGGTTTGGCCAAGAACTTAAATTTAATATTAAGTATATTAACAGGTGCTTTGGCATTCATTACATTGATTAGTATCATGTAAGTAAAACGCACAATACAATACTAAATTCTAAATATATAATATATTGATTATGATAACTAAATTAATTTCAAGCATCTTTTTCTTTTTTATGATTGCAACTATTTCAGCTCAATTTAATAACCCTAAAAATTTACCATTTACTTGGAAAACTGATACTATCAATCGTTCTGTAAGTCTTTCAGAAATTCAAATAGTTT
>CAZJCZ010000404.1:0-1698 GCA_964544575.1 uncultured Flavobacteriaceae bacterium
ATAAACCTAAGAGGATTAGGTCAGGTAGAAGATGTTTTAGATCAAATAATAGGTGAGGTTGCTACTTGTGATAGGTTGATACCTTTGTATAAGAAAAGTTTTGAGGAAAATAAAAATAATGCTAAATGGTTACGTAGAGCGGCATCCAGATTAAACGCAAAAGAGTGTACTGAAGATGCTATGTACCCAAAAATTGTTGAGGCTTATGTTCATGCTGATCCTTCTCCGGGAGCATATATATTCTATTCTCAGGTTTTGGAAGAAAGAGGTCAAAATAACAAAGCTATAGAATATAGAAACAAGGCAGTTGATATTGAAACAGATCCATATAAAAAGGCGAGATACTTATATCAAATTGCTAATACTATGAAGAGGAGAAGTAAATCTGCATCAAGATCATATGCTTATAGAGCTTTAAAAGCTCAACCAAGTTTGGGACATGCCTATTTATTAATTGCCAATTTATATGCAAGTAGTGCGAATAGTTGTGGTACAGATGAGTTTTCTAAACGAATGGTTTATGTAGCTGCGGCCAATAAAGCCCGTCAAGCTAAAAAAGTTGACCCAAGTATAACCTCAACTGCTAATAGATATATTAAAAGTTATGACGCAAACTCACCTTCAACTAAAATGATTTTCCAAATGGGATTAAAATCTGGAACGCCTCATAAAATTAGATGCTGGATTGGTGAAACTGTAAAAATTCCATAACTTTCACTGATGTTAAAATCAGTTATTCAGAATATTAAAAACATTGCTACTTTCTTTATGGTAGCAATGTTTTTTTCTTGTGGTAATGACTTAAAAGAAGTTCAAGATTTTTTAGCAGATAAAAACTTACCTATTGGCGTAGCTAAGAATGTAAATTTAATTCATACCGATTCTGGTAGGGTAAAAACAAAACTCATAACTCCATTATTATATGATTATAATAATAGAACGGAGCATCCCTATCAAGAATTTCCCGAAGGTATAAAAATCATTACTTTTGATAAAATTGGAGACTCAATTACCTTAACTGCTAATTATACTAAAACTTATAGTAAAACAGGTATTTCTGAGGTTACAAAAAATGTAATTGTTACAAATCACAAAGAAAAAATTCAATTATTTACTGAGCAGCTTTTTTGGGACCAAACCACACACTATATTTATACCGAGAAAGCTTTTAGATTAATAACTAAAACTGACACTATTAATGGTAAAGGATTTGAGTCTAATGAAGACCTGTCAAAAGTAACAATGAAAGATATTAGCGGTACCGTTTACGTTAGTGAAAGTCAATAAATCATAATTTTTATAGAACATATTATTAGTTAATTTTATAAAGTAAAAAAAGCAGATATGACAAAATTTTGGAAATTTTTTGAAATAGGATATTTAATTCTCGCTATTGTTTTAATATATGAGACTATATCAAGATGGAATTCTGAAAGAGAAAAAGCTTACTTATTTTTAGGTTTTTCAATTTTAGCAATTGGCATGTATTTCTTTAAAAAACGTTTCAGAAAAAAAGTTGAAGCTAGGAATAACAATCAAAAGAATCAGTAATTGGAAATAAATATACTTATCATATTAATTTCTATTTTGCTTTCGGCATTTTTTTCGGGTATGGAAATGGCATTTGTCACAGCAAATAAAATGTATATTGAACTAGAGAAGAAAAAAGAAACTTTTTTAGCAAAAATTCTACAAAAA
>CAZJCZ010000405.1:0-1693 GCA_964544575.1 uncultured Flavobacteriaceae bacterium
AAGCACCATCTTTCAAACCATAAACGGCTTGATGCATTGTATTGGTAACTTTATATGATAATTCATTTTGAGTTACCTCCAAAGTTATATCTATTATAGATTTAGCCTGTGTGTCTATTCCATGTTTGATGGCGTTTTCAACAAATGGAATAAGTATCATTGGACTTATTTTCAAGTTTTCAACGGCTCCTTTAATAGTGAAATTAATAAACACATCATCGCCTTCAGAAATACGTAACTGATATACCTCAATAAATTTCTTAAGATGATGAATTTCTTTTTGCAATGCCACTCTATCTTCATTAGTTTCATACACCATATACCGCATCAACTCAGCTAATTTTGCAATTCCATCTGCTAATTCAGGCACATTGTTTTTTAATGCCTTGGCATAAAAACTATTGAGCACATTAAACAAAAAGTGTGGGTTGATTTGAGCCTTCAGAAAAGCCATTTCTGTAGTTAGTTTCTCTTCATATAAAATCCGCTTCAGTTTTTCACTTTGAAACCAAGATTTAATTAAAGCATATGATAAACCAAGTAAGAGGATGAAAAAACTACTCGTTGCATTATAGCCCAAATAACTCAGATAGGACTCACTTTCACTAGAGAAAAAACCAACCAGCCAATAATAATCAATAAAGCTTTCGAACAAATTAATGAGAACAAAAACACTTATTAAAGTAATGATTAAAAGGGGTATCTTTTTTTGCCTTAAAAATCGAGGAACAATAAAAAAGGCAGTGATATAAAATATGACCTGGTTCATTAACATCCCAAACAATATTGCAAACCAAAATGGACCTGTATCTTTCCTGAAATCAGATATAGTATTCACATAATTTAAAATCAAAAAATAGGCAACTCCCCAAATCAAAACATGTATTGTCGCTTCTATATATTTTTTCAATTCATCTATTTTAATATCAAAATTAGTAGTTTAATTGCTATCCAAACCAAAGAAGGGATAAAACAAGTTCTTAAAGTGACCAAATTCAATATTCATGTGAAGTTTGTATTATTTCACATCGTTTAGAGTATCTATCACATTAAAGAACCTAACAATCACATTCATTTTATTTTATGATCTTAACGTATTACTATTACTTCACATTAATCTTAAATCATAAATAAATGAAAAAAGCAATAGTAATCATAATGGGATTAGTCTTAGGATTTAGCTCATTTGGACAGACAACTTCTAATAAGGAATTAGAAGAAGATATCAACAAAATATTTGAAAGTTATGCGCATTATAATCGTTTTATAGGTAGCGTATTAATAAGCCAAAACGATAAAATTATTTATAGAAAAAGCTTTGGTTATGCCGATGCGGAAAATCACAAAAAGAACACTAAAAATTCCATATTTAGTATTGCTTCTGTTACAAAATCATTGACAGCTGTAGGAATAATGAAATTAGTTGACGAGGGCAAGCTTACATTAGAAACGCCAATCAGTACTTATTTCCCAAGTTTTATACCTGATTTTTCAAAAAAAATCACAATTCGCCACTTGTTAAACCATAGTTCTGGTATGCAAGCTAATGTAGGTAGAATAGACGACCAGGGTAATGGTTTAATGCCTGGAGAAAACCCTATTACATTAAATGAACTTTTTGAAGAATTTAAAGATTCAAAACTAAAATTTGAACCTGGAACAGGCTATGAATATAATAATTTTGGATACTCGC
>CAZJCZ010000406.1:0-1689 GCA_964544575.1 uncultured Flavobacteriaceae bacterium
AATATTAAAAATATGACCTGAATAACATCAGTCCAGGCAACTGCAGAAAGTCCTCCATATAACGAATAGGCTGCAGCAAACAGGGCTAAACCTATCACACCATAGATCATTGGAACTCCCATAATAGTTTCTAAGGCCAACGAACCTAAATATAATACCGATGCCAGGTTAACAAACACGTATAACGCTATCCAGAATACTGCTAAAATAGTTTTAAGATTTGTGGAGAATCTTTTTTCAACGAATTCAGGTATGGTATACAAACCTTTTTCAATAAAAATGGGTAAAAAGTACTTTCCTACAATTATTAATGTTAGAGCCCCCATCCACTCATAGGAGGCTATAGCCAATCCAAGGGCGAAACCCGATCCGGACATCCCGATGAATTGTTCAGCTGAAATATTAGCTGCTATTAAGGAGGCCCCAATAGCCCACCACGGCAACGATTTACCTGCTAAAAAATAGTCTTCCGCATTTTTTTGATGACCTTTTTTATCTCTTGATACCCAGAGGCCTACACCCAAAATTAATATAGCATATCCTATAAATATAATGTAATCTAGCAATTCGAAATTCGATGTCATAAAGTTAAAGTTTGTTCAAATTATGTTGTTTGATATTCGTCCCTCCACAAGGCATCGCTTCAAAAGCGGTTAATTTAATTTTAAATTTATCAAAATATGCTTTAGAAGCCTCCCTAATAAAAACATCAACAGCATCCTGATGAACTATATTAATAGTACATCCTCCGAAGCCTCCTCCCATCATTCGAGCTCCAATTACATCATCATTTTTTTTGGAAAGATCTACTAAAAAGTCTAATTCCGGACAGCTCACTTCATATAGGTTTTGTAAGCCACTATGAGTAGCATACATATATTCACCAAGTTTAGGTAAAAGATCCTTTTTTAGAGCTTCAACTGCCTTTAACATGCGTTCTTTTTCTTCAACAACATAGGTACATCTTTTAAATATTACCAGATCCATTATAGATTTAAACTCTTGCAACATTGATAAGGAAACATCTCGTAATGAATTTACTGCAGGATATCCATTTTTAATTATCTCTACTCCCTTTTCACATTGACTTCTCCGTGTATTATATTCTCCTGAAGCCAAATTATGAGAAACATTCGTGTTTAGCAATAATATTTTGAAAGGTGCAATATTCATCGGAATATATTCGTACTCCAGCGATTGGCAATCTAACAGGATCACATGATCTTTCTTGCTCATTACAGAAGCAAATTGATCCATAATGCCGCATTTGGTACCAACATAATTATGTTCAGCCCTTTGAGATAATTCAACAATAGATTGTTTAGATAAATTTAGGTTGAATAGTTCATTTAATCCAAACGCTAAACCACATTCTAACGCTGCAGAAGAACTGATTCCTGAACCTACGGGTATATCACTATCTAAAACACAATCAAAACCCCTTAGTTTATCAGTAAGCTGATTTATTTCAAAGATCACCCCCAGGATATAGTTTTCCCATTGTTTCTCACTTTTAATTACTTCATTAAGCTCAAAGGAAAAACCCACATTAAAATTATTACTACGAATATTACAAGTTTTTAAACTCCCATTTCTCTTAAACTTAAATTGAATTTTTTTATTTATAGCGGTTGGCAGAACAAAGCCGTTATTATAATCTGTATGCTCACCAATGATGTTAATTCTTCC
>CAZJCZ010000407.1:0-1688 GCA_964544575.1 uncultured Flavobacteriaceae bacterium
CCGGCAATAATATAATTTGTTTTTTTTGAGATTGAGCTCGAAACTTTACCACCATTATCTTCAATAGATTTTTTTAATTCATTTCTGCTCATCTTAGTAAATACTCCTGAAACTACAAATATTTTACCTTGTAATTTCTCTGTTTGATTTTCTAATGCTTCTGCAGACAATTCTAACTGAACACCATACCTTTTTAACCTATCTATGAGATCTATATTTACCGAGTTTTGTGCAAAATCAACGATACTTTGTGCAATTTTTTCTCCAATTTCATCTACTTGAACCAGTTCCTCAAAACTAGCTTTTAATAAATTATCAATACTCTTAAAATATTTTGCTAATTTTTTAGCAACAGTTTCACCAACATATCTTATCCCTATTCCAAAGAGTACTTTTTCAAATGGAATTTTCTTAGATATTTCAATACCATTTATCATATTTTCTGCTGATTTTTCCGCCATCCTCTCAAGAGGAGTAATCTGTTCAGCTCTTAATTCATATAAATCAGCATAATTTGTTATCAACTTTTCTTTAAATAACAATTCTACCGTTTCAGCGCCTAATCCTTCAATATCCATAGCTTTTCGGCTGATATAATGTAAAATTCTTCCAGTAATCTGAGTAGGGCAACCAAATTCATTTGGGCAATAATGTTTAGCATCACCCTCTTTTCTCACTAATTCCGTATCACAATCAGGACAATGGGTAATATAAGTGGTAGGTTGAGAATTCAAAGGGCGTTTTTCAAGGTCTACGCCAATTACCTTAGGTATAATTTCACCGCCTTTCTCTACAAATACTGTGTCATCAATTCTAATATCTAGCTTGGCAATTTGATCAGCATTATGCAAGGAAGCCCTTTTTACAATAGTACCAGCCAATGCTACCGGTTCTAAATTAGCGACAGGTGTAATGGCACCGGTACGGCCAACCTGATAAGAAATGCTTCTTAATACTGTACTTTTTTGTTCTGCTTTAAATTTATATGCAATTGCCCAGCGTGGCGATTTAGCTGTATACCCTAACTCCTCTTGATAATGCAATGAATTCACTTTTATAACAACACCATCCGTTTCATACGGTAAATTATGACGTTCAATATCCCAATAATTGATAAACTCAAAAATAGCATCGATTGATTTTAAAACCTTAAATGTATTCGGTATTTTAAAACCTGCTTTTATAGCATATTTCAATGCTTCATCATGGGTTTCAAAAGGCAATCTGTCAGCAACAATATGATATAATAAACAATCTAACGGCCGATTAGCCACTTCAGAACTATCCTGCATTTTCAAGCTTCCACTAGCTGTATTTCTCGGATTCATATACGGGTCTTCTCCTTCCTCAATACGCTCCCTATTCATTTTATTGAATCCGGCAAGCGGCAAAATAATTTCACCTCTTATCTCAAAGTCAGAAACTTTTTGTTCATTAAGTTTCAACGGAATGGATTTAATCGTTTTAATGTTAGCAGTAACAATATCTCCCTGAAAACCATCTCCTCTTGTTACTGCTTTCTCTAATTCACCGTTTTTGTAATAAAGATTTATTGAGGCACCATCATATTTTAGCTCACAGGCATATTCAATATCTACATTACCTAATATTTTTTGAATTCGATTTTCCCAATCCAATATATCTTCATTAGAATATGAATTAGCTAAAGAATACATTCGATGAGTATG
>CAZJCZ010000408.1:0-1686 GCA_964544575.1 uncultured Flavobacteriaceae bacterium
CCTTGTGTTAAATAACTGTCAAAAAAAGTCCAATCAAATTCACTATCAACCCCTTTAAAAATTACTCCCTCAAAATCAGTATTCGTTCTGATGATACCCGCTTTAGTGGCAAATATTTGAACACTTTTTACACCTTCAACATTCGAAAAATTAGGATAAAATTCTTGCTCCTTTGAAATGGGAGACACCGTAATTTGTGAATTATTATCTTCATAATTCGTGATTTGAACATGACCATTAAATCCAGAAATTTTTTCTTTGATCTTGTTTTGTAAACCAACACCGGTTGCAATAGATATTAACATAATAATAATACCAAGTGCAATTGCCGTGATTGCAATTTTTATTATTGGACTTGATATACTACTTTTATGCTGTTTAGCAGCAATAATTCGTTTAGCTAAAAATAATTCGTAATTCAATGCTAATGATCTATTATATTTTCAAAAATACATATTTCTTTTGGGTTATAATTTTATTGTTTGGATTGATTTCTTGCAGGAACAAATCAAGCCGTGAAAACCTTGAAAATAATACTGGAATAGCTAAAAAATATAATAAAGAGATGCTCATCCATAATGAGATTGTTGAGGATATCATTATTGCAAGCCCTAAAGACTATTTGCATTTACTGCAAGGTAAAGTCGTTGCAATTGTAGGTAATCAGACTAGCATTGTAAAAAATTCTAATGCTGATTTTACTCACTTAGTTGATACCCTAATTGTCCTTAAAATTAATATTCGCAAAGTATTTTCACCTGAACATGGTTTTAGAGGAAGAGCGGATGCGGGTGAGTTAGTTTTAGACAGCAAAGATACCCAAACAGGATTACCTATAATTTCCTTACACGGCAAAAACAAAAAGCCAACAAAAGAGCAGCTAAAAGGAATTGAAATCATGATATTCGACATTCAAGATGTTGGAGTTCGATTTTACACATATCTCTCTACACTACATTATGTCATGGAAGCATGCGCTGAAGCTGGCATCCCTTTAATAGTAATTGATAGACCCAACCCAAATGCTAGCTATATTGATGGGCCAGTTTTGGAAACAAAACATAAAAGTTTTTTAGGTATGCATCCCGTTCCCTTAGTATATGCGATGACCATAGGTGAGTACGCTCAAATGATCAATGGAGAAAAATGGTTAAAAGATAGGGTACAGTGCAATATTACGATTATGCCATTAAAACATTATTCATATAACACAAACTATAGTCTGCCAATTAGGCCCTCCCCAAACTTACCCAATGATAAAGCAATTAATTTATATCCGAGTTTAGGTTTGTTTGAAGGAACAAGTATCAATGCAGGGCGCGGAACTGAAATGCAATTCCAGATATTTGGAGCACCGTATTTAGACAAAAATACTTATCCATTTTCATATACCCCAAGGCCCAATCTAGGTGCAAAATTTCCAAAACATGTAGGTAAATTGTGCCATGGAATAGATTTAAGAACATTTCCAGCCTTAAGTATGATAAATTTGGAATGGCTTATTGATGCTTACAACAACACCCCTCAAGGTCAAGAGTTTTTCCAAGCTACTTTTACTGCGCATGCCGGTACAGAGAAATTGCAAGATCAAATAAAAACTGGTCTTTCAGCAGAAGACATTAGAAACACATGGCGCCAAGATCTTGAAGCCTTTAAAGAAATAAGAAGAAATTATTTACTTTATGA
>CAZJCZ010000409.1:0-1669 GCA_964544575.1 uncultured Flavobacteriaceae bacterium
ATGTCATTATATAATATCCGATTAGAAGTAATGTTAACGCTTGAAAAGAGTATAGACTCCTTTGTTGAAAAATTCTTGATAAAACCTGAGAAAATTTGGCAGCCTACTGATTTTCTACCCAACTCTCAAAGTAAAAACTTTATTGATGAGGTAAAGGAAATAAAGGAACTTTCAAAAGAATTAGAAGATGATTTTTGGGTTGTACTGGTGGCTGATACCATTACAGAAGAAGCATTACCAACGTACGAATCATGGTTACTTGACGTCGAGGGTGTCTCACAACATAACAAAGATGGGGGCGATAATGGTTGGGCTAAATGGGTACGGGCATGGACTGGAGAAGAAAATAGACATGGAGATGTATTGAACAAATATTTGTACTTGTCAGGTAGAGTAAACATGCGCGAAATTGAAATTACTACGCAACATTTGATCGCTGACGGATTTGATATAGGAACAGCTCGTGACCCCTACAAGAATTTTGTTTATACTAGTTTTCAGGAACTTGCTACGTATGTTTCACATAATAACGTAGCAAAAATTGCACATAAAAAAGGGCATAACTTATTAGCTAAAATGTGTAAAAGAATATCAGGTGATGAAATGCGTCATCATTTAGCATATGTTGAATTTGTAAGACAAATTTTTAAGCATGATCCTAGTGAGATGATGTTGGCTTTTCAACATATGATGAAACATAAAATTGTAATGCCCGCATTACATTTAAGACATTCTCATGGTCAAAAAGGAGACATTTTCGACCAATTTTCGGTAGTGGCTCAAAGATTGGGAGTTTATACGGGTTTTAATTATGTTGACATCATTAAAAAACTGAATGAAGCCTGGGAAATTGATAAAATTACGGGTTTAACTCATGAAGCGGAAAAAGCGAGAGATTATTTAATGAAACTACCAGAACGTATGTACCGTATAACCGAACGTATTGTGGTGCCTAATACTCAATATTCGTTTAAATGGTTGAATCAAATAAGTTAGTGTCCTAAATGTTTTACAATTTAAAATCATCTCGGTCATTTAAAAACTGAAATTCATGTCTATTTTTTATTAATAGATCTTTATTCAAAACTACTATTTCTGTAGCCTCGATATCTGGTTTTATAGTTGATAATTTTTTCCCTAAGCTATCATATACCGATGAATTGCCGGTATATGTATTACCACGCGTATCAACACCCACCCTGTTAACACCAACACAATAACACATGTTTTCTATGGCTCTGGCTTTTAACAATGTGTTCCAGGCATTAATTCTGGGTTTAGGCCAATTAGCAACGTATAAGAGTACATCATAATTTTCTACATTTCGCGCCCAAACAGGAAAACGAAGATCGTAACATATTAAGGGACAAATTTTCCAGCCTTTATAGTCAACGATCAATTTATTATTTCCGGCAGTAAACACTTTATCTTCGCCAGCGAAAGTAAAGGTATGTCGTTTATCATAGATCTGAATTTCTCCTGAAGGAAATACAAAAACCAGCCTATTGTAGTATTTGCCGTTTTCTTTAATGATCAAACTTCCTGTAATGGCTGTATTTTTTGTTTTAGCAACTGATTTAAGCCATAAAATTACTTCACCATCCATTGTTTCAGCAAAGTCGTAAGGATTCATAGTAAAACCCGTAGTAAACATTTCAGGTAAAATAAT
>CAZJCZ010000410.1:0-1662 GCA_964544575.1 uncultured Flavobacteriaceae bacterium
AGAGATGGATGTTTTTAATGGAGTTATTTCTGACGAGGTATTAACTTTTTGTAGTTTACAACCAGAAATGAAAATGGATAAAGAGTACGATGAAACTTTATGTATTAAGTTAATTTATAAAAGAATATCTGAAATAGAAAATGAATTGGTTGTGGGATCCTCCAAAGATAATGGTAAAACCTGGCGGCCTTTCTTAAAAACAGTCTACAAAAGAAAGAGTACCATTTAATCTCTTAAAAGTAAGACAATACAGAGATGTGATGGCTTTTTTTTTGATTTGCATAATACAGCTAATTTTATTAACTAGATCTACTATTAATTCATTTTTTAGCGAGCCTACGTAAAGCGACCCATTGTTTGAGCATCTCTCTTGAATCACATGCAGGATAACCTAATACTGTTTTCCCGGCTGCCACATCATTTATAACACCAGAACCAGCTCCTACAACAACACCAGAGTGAAGAGTTGTATGATCTTTTATAGAAGCACTCCCTCCAATAATTACACCATCACCCAAGGTTACTGATCCGGCGAGACCACTATTGCCCGCCATAATACAAGAACGGCCTAAGACAGAATTATGCCCTATCTGAACAAGGTTGTCTATTTTACAACCGTCGCCAACTATTGTAGAACTAAATTTACCACGATCAACACAAGAATTAGCCCCAATTTCAACAGCATTACCAATAACAACATTACCAATATGAGGAATTTTGACAAGCCCTCTGCCATCTTCACTAGGACGGTATCCAAAACCGTCTGCACCAATACTAACATTGGTATGAAAAATACAATAGCTTCCAATTTCAGAGCGTTCTCTAATTACAGTACCTGACCAAATAACGGTATTAGAGCCAATGGTTGAGTCATCAAAAATAGTAACATTCGGATATAGTATAACACCATCTCCTAAAACAACATCTTTGCCTATATAACAACCTGCACCAATTTTACATCCTTCCCCAATTGAGGCAGATTCGTGAATTACTGCGGAAGAATGGATATTCTCATCAAATTCAGGCGTGCCCGGATTGAACACTTCTAACAATTTGGCCATTGCTAAATCGGCATTTTTTACTTTAATAAACGCACGCCCATCGCCCGGTTCTATATCTAAATTTTCATTTACAATTGCGGCACCGGCCTTTGATTCACTCCATAAACGGGCATATTTAACGCTTCCAATAAATGTAAGATGATTTTTTTTTGCACTTTTTAACTGTTCTAACCCGCTTATTGGTTGGTTAGTATTACCGATTAGTTCTCCTTTTAAAATCTCGTTGATTTCTTTGATTGTAAATGATTTCATTAATTATTCAGGTTTTATTTTAATCAAACTACTTTGATAAATTTAGTGTTTAAATTTAGATTTTTCTTGAACCATTATAATTTAAAATAAATAATAAGGAATTTTATTTTTAACGAAGATTAATAAAAAAATCCGTAATAAGGAGGTTTATCTACTTTTTACGGATTAATTTTAAAAACCATATGGTTCAGTACTAAAATTGTCTTTATCAAACCATGCATGAAATATGCATTGAAAACATTCGATATTAGATACGGGTAATAATTTCATTAATTCATTGAAAATCAATGAATATTACACTTTTTTAACTGCAATTAAGAAGATCTTAATTTACGTTAAATCATCAATT
>CAZJCZ010000411.1:0-1658 GCA_964544575.1 uncultured Flavobacteriaceae bacterium
TGTTGCCATGTTCAAAAGGTGTTATTTAATCATTAATTGATTTTTAAGATACTTTCCAGTTGATTTAATTTCCCATCAATAGTATCAGGAATTTCTAATTCTAATATTTTACATATTAATGGGTAGATATGAATATTTTTTACTGAAGGAGCTACATAGGCATTTTTAAAAGCAGGACCATTTGCATAAAATATGCCCAGCATATCTTTGTATTTGGTATCATAACCATGCACGCCAATGGTTGTGATGTTATTTTTGTTAATAGATGCTATGCGTTTTCTATTAGTAAAATAATATCCGAAATCTGGTAATAATTGGAATGTTCCCCAATCTTTATTTTTTGGGATATATTCAAAACCTGGTGTGTTTTCAGTTTTATAAACTTTAAAATTAGCTTCTTTCTGTTTTAAATACTTAAAAACCGAGTCGATTTTAATATCTTTTTTTGGATGAATATTTACAATAGCACCATTATCTATAGCTAAAAACAAACTGTCATTTTCTATTGATCCCGTTGGGATCAAGTTAGAAGTAGAAAGCTCTGTCATACCATGATCAGAAACAATGATGATGTTTATGGGCAGACCAGTAGCTTGTGTGCCTTTAAATAAAGCACCTAAATTTTCATCTAAATCGAAGAGTGTTTTTTTTATCTCTTCTTCGTTATTTGGCCCATATCTATGTCCAGTATCGTCCATATCGGAAAAATACAAAGTAATTAAATGCGGTCTTTTTTTTCTAGGTAATGCTAACCAATCTAAAACTTGAGCAACGCGAACCTCATTTTTTATTTTACCATCATATTTTTTGTAATAAGTAGGTCTTATGCCTTGGACATCTGCTTCAGAACCTACAAAAAAATAACTTGCCGAAACCATGTTAGCTTTGTCAGCCTGTACCCAAATAGGATCGCCACCATAAAAGGTGCCATCTTCAACCATTTCTCGGTTTCTTATTTTATAGGTTAAATTCTTTTTGTTACTATAAAATGAATTACCTAAAATGCCATGTTTGTCTGGATACATACCTGTTGCAATGGTATAATGGTTAGGAAATGTTTTAGAAGGAAATGAAGGGATTAAAGACTCCGCTTTTACACCATTATTTATGAAATTGCTTAAATGAGGTGGTTTATACTTTTCCACATAATCCCAGCGAAAACCATCGAGAGAAATTAATATTAAATATGATTTGTTAAGTGAAGCTTTTGAATTAATGGTTGGTGTTGAACCAATTAAATTTGAACTGGACTTACAAGATGATAAAGTTATTGCGCCAATGATCAAAATAAGCCCGTATATAATATTTCTTTTCACCATTATATTTTGTTTTTTAGGTTGCAGTGAACGGTTCTGCTATGATTTCGGCGTGACGACGTCTGCGCAAGCAGCGAGCGAGTAGGCGCGTTGGCAAGGCAGGACTATTCCACTGAGACACGAGCGAAGCGAACTGGCGCCAGCAAATCAAGCTTGTTAAAGATATAAATTTTTAAAATAGCATCTTATAATATCTATCTATTTCGGCTGCCAGCTCTTGTAAGCTAAAAGTTCGGCTTTTTTGTATGTAGAGTTTGCCCTCAAAATATACCAAAACGGTAGGGATTACAAATACAGAAAGTTGAGAGGCTAAGTCCGGGGTTAGGCCGGTATATACATAAT
>CAZJCZ010000412.1:0-1653 GCA_964544575.1 uncultured Flavobacteriaceae bacterium
GCCTATAAGAGTAACGAACTAAATTACAATGAGTTTTATGAAACTAATAAACTTGATGTAGCGTATCAAAACATTAAAGAATTAGTTGTCACAGATAATGACAGTTTATCTAAAGAAACCAACAGTATTCATAGATATATTGCTAATACCGGGAAAGAGTATAAACCTAACATTATTTTGATAGGATTAGAAAGTTTGAATGCCAGATATCTTAACCGATTTGGAAACACTGAAAATCTAACTCCGGCTATAGACTCTCTAGCCAAGGAATCTGTTTTTTTTACAAATTTACAAGCTACAGGTACTAGGACCATTAGAGGAATTGAAGCTGTTATTCTTTCAATTCCTCCTACTCCAGGAAGAAGTATTGTAAAACGTCAGAACAGTAATGACTTATTTACCATTGGTGAAATTTTTAAACAAAAGGGATATTCCCGAACATTTTTTTATGGTGGAGATGGATATTTTGATAATATGAATATATTCTTTGGAAACAATGGTTTTGATATTGTTGACAGAAGGAAGAAGCACAGATTAAAAAAGGAGTTTCCTACCAAACGAACTCATATTTCAGATAACGAAGTAACTTTTGAAAATGCCTGGGCAACATGTGATGCTGATCTATATAACAAAGTTTTAAAAATTGCTGATAAACAACATCAATCAAAAAAGCCCTTTTTTAATTTTGTAATGACTAGTTCAAATCATCAACCATATACCTATCCTGAAGGTTTTATAGACATTCCATCAGGGACCAGTAGGGAAGGTGCAATTAAATATACTGACTGGGCTTTTAAGGAGTTCGTTGAAAAAGCAAAAAATAAACCTTGGTTTGAAAACACGGTTTTTATTATTATGTCAGATCATTGTGCTTATAGCGCTGGTAGGTTGGAAATAAATGTAAAAGATTATCATATCCCAGCTTTTATTTACAATTTGAAGGAGGAAAAATCGACAGAAATCGATAAATTATGTTCGCAAATAGATATATTTCCAACCTTATTTGGATATCTAAATTGGAGTTATGAATCAAATGCGTTTGGGAAAGATATTAATAAAATGGAAACTCAAGAAGAAAGAGCTTTTATTGCGAATCATCGTAAACTGGGGCTTTTAAAAGAGGGTAAGTTAATGGTGTTAGATAATAACAAAGATCATACTTTTTATGATTGGAATTCGGCCGCAAATGAATTAACTCCGTTAGTATCAGATCCTGATTTTTTAAAAGAAACGATAACTTATTATCAAACAGCTTATGATTTGTTCAAAAACAACGGGCTGAAAATCGATAAATAGCAACTCAAATAAAACTCCTCGACATCAAGTTAATTTCAATCAAAAAAACATTTAAAACAAATTTCAATTTTATTGCTTGTTTAGCAATTAGTTGTATCTTTGCAGACCTTTTTTAAGGGCAAAAATCATTTATTAATAAGACAAAAACTAATCGTGTGAACACATTAAGTTACAAAACAGTATCAGCTAATAAAGCTACCGTTAATAAGGAGTGGGTTTTAGTTGATGCGGACGGACAAACATTGGGTCGTTTAGCTTCTAAGGTAGCAATGCTAATTAGAGGTAAGTACAAACCTAACTACACCCCTCATGTAGACTGTGGTGATAATGTTGTAATTATCAATGCAGAAAAAATTA
>CAZJCZ010000413.1:0-1652 GCA_964544575.1 uncultured Flavobacteriaceae bacterium
GATAAAAACATCTTTTTGATTCATGGTCATCAAGCGGATTGGATAAATTACAGATTTTGGAAAGTGAGTCGGTTTTTTGTCCGGTATTTTTGGATGCCTTTACAAAAATGGTTTAATGTAAAAGATCCCACGAGTCCTGCAAAAAACTATAAAAATTTGATAAGGGTTGAGCATAAATTAAAGGATTGGATATTAAAAAATAACAATCAAATGGTTATTGCCGGCCATACACATCGCCCACGATTTCCAGACCCTGGATTACTTCCATATTTTAATGATGGTAGTTGTGTACATCCAAATTCAATTATTGGCCTTGAAATTGAAAATTTAGAAATTGCCATGGTTAAATGGCATACTGAAATAGATTCTGAGGGGAATAGTAAAATCGTTAAAACCATATTGGAAGGACCTCAACCGTTGGATTCATATTTATAAATCCATTACATCCCTCTCTCCTTTTGTATTTGCTCATAGGCCGTTTGAATTTTTCTGAATTTTTCTTCGGCTCCTTTCAAAAGCTCATTACCTTGATTTCGCAGTTTATCCGGGTGGTGTTTCTTAACAAGTCTTCGATAAGCTTTTTTTACTTCAGTATCCGTAGCACTTTTAGTAATTTCTAATATTTTGTAGGCATTATCAGATGAATCATAAAACATCGCTTTGATAGATTCAAAATCACGACTATTAATATAAAGATATCCTGCCATTGTTTTAATACGATCAACCTCTTTCTGACTAACAAATCCATCTGCTTTAGCAATACCAAATAAGAAATGAAGCAATTGTAATCGCGAAGCATGGGGCATATGCTGACGTATTTGTAAACAAACCTGTCTTGTTGAAATTTTATTACTCTTAATAATTCCGTTGAACAACTTAAATGCTTTATTAGCTCTTTCAGTGCCATACATCCCTACAAAATTCCTACGAACAAAATCTAATTCTCTTTTGTCGACTTGTCCATCAGCTTTTATAACGACAGCTGCTAATATCAATAAGCTAATTTCAAAATCTCCTGATGTCGTTGTTCCCGAACTTCCTGTAGTTTGTCTAATTTTTTTAAGATCTACTTCTGAAAAACCATCAACAAAACTTCCTAAAACATATCCTAAAATACCTCCTATTGGGCCACCTAAGGTCCAACCTAAACCAGCACCTAACCATTTTGTAAAACTAGCCATAATCCTAAATTCTTAAATAAGGCATCAAAGATACACTTATTGTAATTATATGTATATTTGCGCGAAAGTAAAAAAATAATAATTTTTACTATAGACCCCTGTTTTGCAGGGATGACAGTATAAAAGGTTCTCCAACAAAATTGGAGAGAAAATTTTTCAATTTAATGTTAAAAAAATAAATATGTATCCAGAAGAAATTGTTAAACCAATGCGTCAAGAATTAGTGAATGCCGGTTTTAAAGAACTACATTCAGCTGATGAAGTTGATAATATATTACAAGAAAATGGCACAACCCTTATCGTGGTAAATTCAGTTTGCGGGTGTGCAGCAGGAACAGCCAGACCTGGCACAATCTTGTCTTTACAAGGTGATAAAAAGCCTATGAATATAACTACTGTTTTTGCAGGTGTTGATGCTGAAGCGGTTGCAAAAGCAAGAGAACATATGATTCCTTTTCCTCCATCATCACC
>CAZJCZ010000414.1:0-1651 GCA_964544575.1 uncultured Flavobacteriaceae bacterium
TTTAATTTATTAATGAATATTATATGAAAAAATTATTACTAATCATCTTTTTTTGTAGCTCCCTGATTTTGAGTGCTCAAGTGACGAATGAAGGCGAACCTGCAAGTTGGGGATTCGCTGAAAAATCTAGTTTAGAGGCGATTTCTTTACCACAAATTGATATAAAAAAGATTAAAACAGAAGATGATATAAATGATAAAATACAAGCAAAACCTTATAGAGTCGGTGTACAGCATAAAGTAAATTATGGGTTAGATAACTCTGGTACTTGGACACAATTACCAAATGGTGACCGTATCTGGCGAATTTTATTTAGCTCTAAAGGCGCTGTTCATTTAAGCGTAAATTTTGATAATTCTTCATTACCCAACGGAGCCAACATTTATTTATACAATGATGATAGATCTGATCTGTTAGGGGCTTATACGCATACTTCAAATAATGAAAAACAGAAGTTTGGTACCTGGTTCGTGAAAGGAGACAAATTATGGGTTGAATACTTTGAACCTAAAGAGGTAAAGGATCAAGGCTCCTTAAATGTTTCATCTGTTATTCATGGCTACCGATTAGGGCATTCTTATCAGAAAGGATATTTTAAGGAGTTTCAAAAATTAAATCAATCTGGTGACTGCAATCATGATGTTGATTGCCCAATTGGAGCTGATTTTGAAGCTCAAAAAAATCAATTAAAAAAATCAGTAGGGTTTTTAAATATGGGAGATGGTTTTATATGTAGTGGCAACTTATTAAATAATACTGCAGAAGACAAAACACCATATTTTTTAAGTGCAAATCACTGTTATGAAAGAAATCCTGGTGTAGCTGACCCTTCTCTATTTTCAATGCGCTTTAATTGGATAAGCCCTAATACTATCTGTGGCGCTGTAGGAAACAGTACGGAACCATCTGAAAATTTAATAACACAAGGTGGAGCCACATTTAAAGCAAGATATGTAACTGGGGATATGCTTTTGGTCGAATTAAATAATCCTATTGATCCACTCTGGGATGTCACTTACGCAGGTTGGGATAGAACAGATGACACTCCTAATTTTGTGGTAGGAATTCATCATCCCGCTGGTGATATCATGAAAATAAGTAGAGATGATTCACCGGTTGGTAAAGGTCCCGTTACTATTGCAGGTCAAACTTCTCAGGTTTGGAGACTCAATTCAGGTGGAGGGGATTGGGAAATAGGGGTTGTAGAAGGAGGCTCATCAGGTTCCGCATTATTTGATCAAAATGGCAGGGTCATTGGTCAACTTTTTGGGTCTGACGTTGCTGCAGACGCTTGTCTTGGTACTGACGACTATGCTGGTGCGACTTATTACGGTAGATTTGCTGTGTCATGGTCAGGTGGAGGTTCACCATCACTCCGATTAAAGACTTGGTTAGATCCGTTAGGTCTTAATCCGACAACGTTAGATGCTTTGGAAAATGTATTGGCAGTAAATGATGAAGTTTTAGAAAAAAATATTTCTATATTTCCCAATCCTACTTCTGGATTTGTACAAATAAAAATTAGAGAATGGATTAGTGATTACCAATATGAAATTTACAATGTTCTAGGGCAAACCCTAAAGTTTAATAAATTACAAAATAACGAGATTCTTGATCTTTCTGATTTACCAAGCGATATTTATTTTATGAA
>CAZJCZ010000415.1:0-1646 GCA_964544575.1 uncultured Flavobacteriaceae bacterium
TTTAATCTTGATTCTTGTTGTAACATAATTATTTAGCTCTTTCTAAGATTTCTACTAATCTCCAACGTTTGGTTTTACTTAATGGGCGTGTTTCCATTATTTTGACAGTATCACCAATATTGCAATCGTTTGTTTCGTCATGTGCAACAAATTTCTTTGTTTTCAATACGAATTTACCGTACATAGGGTGTTTCACTTTTGAAACTTCATTAACAACAATAGATTTCTCCATCCTGTTACTTGACACAACTCCTATTCTTTCTTTTCTAAGATTTCTTTTTTCCATCTTGTAATTACGAATACAATTATTGTACTTCTCTTTTAGTTAATTCGGTGGCAATTCTCGCGACAGTTTTTCTTATATCTCTCAATTGAATTGGATTTTCCAATGGAGAGATGACATGTGCCATTTTAAGGTCTGTAGAATTCTTCTTTAACGCTGTTATTTTCTCTTGCAATTCAGCTACAGACAATTCTTTAATTTCTGATTGTTTCATCTTCTAATATATTAGGCGTTAACGTCGTAATTGTTTGCTACGATAAATTTAGTTTTAACCGGTAGTTTTTGTGCCGCTAAACGTAATGCTTCTTTTGCAACATCCATTGGTACACCACCTATTTCAAACAAAATCCTTCCTGGTTTAACAACTGCTACAAAATATTCTGGAGCACCTTTCCCCTTACCCATACGAACCTCTAAAGGCTTTTTTGTAATCGGTTTATCCGGAAATATTTTAATCCATAAACTTCCTTGTCTTTTCATAAATCGAGTAGCTGCAATACGAGCTGCTTCAATTTGACGAGACGTCAGTAAATTTTGATCTAAAGATTTTATCCCGAACATACCGTTAGAAAGTGTATGACCTCTACCGGAAATACCTTTCATATTGCCTTTACCTTTTTGTACTTTACGATATTTTACTCTCTTTGGTTGTAACATTTTCTAAAATATAAAAAAATTATTTTCTTCCTTGAGGCCTTCTGTCTCCCTTATTACGTTGTTTACCTTGTTTTTTTGACAAGCCAACTAAAGGAGATAATTCTCTTTTTCCGAAAACCTCACCTTTCATAATCCATACTTTCACACCTATTCTACCATAAGTAGTATGTGACTCAACAAGTGCATAATCAATATCTGCTCTAAAAGTTGAAAGAGGAATTCTCCCTTCTTTGTAATGCTCTGAACGTGCCATTTCGGCTCCGTTCAAACGTCCTGAAATTTGAACCTTAATTCCCTCTGCGTTCATTCGCATTGTAGCAGCTATGGCCATTTTTATGGCCCGTCTATATGAAATTCTATTTTCAATTTGACGTGCAATACTTGTCCCAACTAAGAAAGCATCTAATTCTGGTCGTTTAATTTCAAAAATATTGATTTGTATTTCTTTACCTGTAATTTTCTTAAGCTCTTCTTTTAACTTATCTACTTCTTGACCTCCTTTACCAATAATGATCCCTGGACGTGCAGTTGTAATAGTAATAGTTATAAGTTTAAGTGTACGCTCTATAATTACTCTAGAAACACTTGCCTTTGATAATCTAGTATGAATATACTTTCTTATCTTATCATCTTCAGCAAGTTTATCGCCATAGTCATTTCCACCATACCAGTTAGATTCCCATCCTCTGATAATTCCTAAACGATT
>CAZJCZ010000416.1:0-1645 GCA_964544575.1 uncultured Flavobacteriaceae bacterium
TGGGAGAAGTACACCTGGTATAATCCAAAAAAATGACACGAAAACAGATCTTTATATTAACTAATATGACAAAATATTAGCAGTATTCTTTTTATTGATAATAATGGAAATAAAACATATGCTCTAAGATGAAAAAAATAGTTATAAGCGTAATTTATATATGTTACTCCTTAATCGTAATGACCTTATCGGGTCAAAATTCTCAAAAACCAAATGTCATTGTTATTTATACAGACGATCAGGGAGCTGTTGACCTTGGTAGTTATGGTGCAAAGGATATCTATACCCCTAATTTGGACGGTCTAGCTAAAGAAGGGATTCGCTTTACACAAGCTTATGTAGCTGCACCCGTTTGTGCTCCGTCACGTGCAGCTTTGCTTACGGGAAACTACCCCCAAAGAGCTGGCGTACCTGGTAATACTTCTGCCCAGCCAGGGTCACATGGGTTACGGGCCGAAAATTATACGATGGCCGAGTTATTTAAAGATAATGGCTATGCCACAGGTCATATCGGAAAATGGCATTTAGGAATGAGTGAAGAAAGTAGCCCTAATGCTCAGGGGTTTGATTATTCTTTCGGGCATTTAAGAGGATGTATAGACAATTATTCACACTATTTTTATTGGGAAGGACCCAATATTCACGATCTATATGAAAATGGCAAGGAGGTTTTTTATGAAGGCCAATATTTTCCTGATCTAATGGCGGACAAAGCTGAACAGTTTGTTAAAGAACATCAACAGTCACCTTTTTTTATGTATTATGCCATTAATATGCCACATTACCCCTACCAACCTACTCAAAAGTGGCGAGATCATTACAAAGATGTTCAAAAACCGAGAGGTGATTATGCCGCATTTATATCAACCATTGATGAACGCATAGGTTTTTTGTTAGATACATTAGAGAAATTAGGCATTAGAGAAAATACAATCATTGTATATCAATCTGATAATGGATATTCAACCGAAGTCAGAGCGTTTAACGGTGGCGGGGATTCAGGGCCCTATCGTGGTGCTAAAAGCAGTTTATTTGAGGGAGGAATACGACTCCCAACTATTATTAGCTGGAAAGGAAGCTTACGGGAAAATAGCGTTAGCAATGAGATCCTTTTGAATACCGATTGGATGCCTACTCTTACTACGCTTTGTGGGTTACAGACAAATAAAACTCCAATTGATGGCATTGATCTCGCAAGAATTCTTAGAGACCCGAATGAAAAGTCGACTAGAACAACTACGTTTTGGAAATATGGTAATCAATGGGCAGTCCGCCATGGTAAATGGAAACTTATAGGCTATCCGAAAGACACTTCTCATAAAGGAGTGTTAGACTTAGAACAGGACGTACTTTTTTTATCAGATTTGGAAGCTGATGTTTCTGAAATGAAAAATTTGGCTTCACAATATTCTACTGTTGTTGAAGAACTTAGCGATTTGTACTTAAACTGGGAGTTCGGTTCTGAGAAAGATATTCCAAAAAAAATTGAGAGAGTTTCGAATCTTGGAATTCAAGGATCAATAATTAATACTTTACCAATACATAGAAAATACCAGAACATAGAAGTTTTATTAGATGGAAAACGAGGATATCTTGACTATAGTACCGGTCAATGGATTGGACAAGAAGGACAGGATCTGGAATT
>CAZJCZ010000417.1:0-1629 GCA_964544575.1 uncultured Flavobacteriaceae bacterium
ATGGAAAAAGATTTAAGTAATATTAGACAGAATTTTGAAAAGAGTGCCTTATTGGAGGAAAATACTGCTGATAATCCCATGGAATTATTTAGAGATTGGTACCTAGAGGCGGAAAATGAAGAACCTGGAGAAGCTAATACACTAACCATATCAACTGTAGGAAGTGACTTGCAACCATCCAATAGAGTTGTTTTACTTAAAAGATTTAATTGGGAAGGGTTTATATTCTATACGAATTATAAGAGTAAAAAAGGACAAGACATTGCTCAAAATAATCAGGTTTGCGCATCATTTTTTTGGCATAATTTAGAACGACAAATTGTTATAAAAGGGGAGACTGAAAAAATAGCAGAAAATCTTTCTGATGGCTATTTTGAAAGTCGTCCTAGAGGTAGTCAGCTAGGAGCCATGGCCTCGAATCAAAGTGAAGTAGTAGAATCACGTGAAAAACTTGATCAAAGATTAAAAGAGCTTGAAAAACAATATGAAAATAAGGAAGTTCCGCGTCCAAAACATTGGGGTGGATATATCATAAGGCCAAAGAGTATTGAGTTTTGGCAAGGAAGACCCAATAGAATGCATGATAGAATTCGGTATACAATGCAAGAAGATTATAGTTGGAAAAAAGAACGTTTGGCTCCTTAATTAATAATTAAATCATTTATATTTGATTTCAATTAACATTTATAATTTACTACAAACTAATATTTAGTAAATGAAAACACTTTATATTGTCCGCCATGCTAAATCATCTTGGGAGTACGACGGAATCAAAGATATTGATAGGCCTTTAAAAAAAAGAGGTATAAATGATGCGTATTTAGTTTCCAACGTTTTAGAAAGCAAAATAGACTGCCCTAATGCTTTTGTATCTAGTTGTGCAAACAGAGCACTGCATACAGCAATGATTTTTAGTTATGCGTTCAATTTTCCGTTGGCTCATGTTAGAATCAGTAAATCATTATATAATTTTAGTGACGGTTATTTAATAAAAACAGTAAAAGCATTAGATGACGGATTTGAGTCTGCTATTATTTTTAGCCATGATCATGGCATTAATACCTTCGTGAATAAATTTGGGCATAAGCCTATAGCTCATGTTCCTACTTGTGGGGTTGTGGGTATACAATTCAAAGATGAACACTGGAAAAATATTAAAAAAGGAAATACATTTTTAATTGAATTTCCAAAATTTCATAAATAATTAAAATTTCTAGATTGGAAATAAAAAAATATGCAGCTATTGATATTGGTTCAAATGCTATAAGACTGTTAGTTTCGAATATTATTATTAAAGAAAATTCACCCACTCATTATAGAAAATCTTCATTGGTAAGAGTTCCTATTAGATTAGGGGCCGATTCATTTACCACAGGCATAATTTCAAAGGAAAACATTAAGCGCATGGTTGATGCCTTACAAGCATTTAAACTATTAATGAATGTTCATGGTATTGAAAAGTACAAGGCATGTGCAACCTCAGCAATGCGAGAGGCGGATAATGGTAAAACGGTAATTGAAACGGTCTTAAAAGAAACGGGAATCAAAATTGATATTATTGATGGTAAAACTGAAGCAGCTATCATATCAGCAACAGATTTAAATGAATTAATTTTAGGTGATAAATCG
>CAZJCZ010000418.1:0-1628 GCA_964544575.1 uncultured Flavobacteriaceae bacterium
TATACGCCATTTCGCTTGTCACGCCTCTTGTGTAAAAACAAGAGATCGCGCCAATTAAAAATCGTATGTACTAAACGTTGTACAACATTAAACAAGCCTCTCTGGTAATTAAGATTTACCTCTAAATATTAATTTACATTAATCGCTATTTAAGTTTTTTGCTAAATACTTAAATAAGAAGTATCTTTGATAAAGTTTATACATAATTTATAATGAAAACATTCAAAGCTGGAAATCGCATAAATCAAGGAACTTATAAAAGCTTCCAACCTAACAAGATAAATCAAGCATGGAGAATTGAAGATATGGAAGTATTGAACCTTTTAAGTCAAGCTGATAGGCAACTTGGAAGACTCGATATGTATTCTGAATATATTCCAAATATTGATTTATTCATAAGTATGCACGTCTTAAAAGAAGCAACTCAATCTAGTAAAATAGAAGGAACCAAAACGAATATAGAAGATGCTTTATTGGACAAGGAAGATGTAAATGATGAAAAAAGAGATGATTGGGAGGAAGTTCAAAACTACATAGAAGCTCTAAACTCCGCCATAATAAATCTTGAAAAACTTCCGTTTTCGTCGCGACTCATTAGAGAAACCCATAAGATATTATTGCAGGGAGTTAGAGGTAAGCATAAACTTCCAGGAGAATTTAGAAGTAGTCAAAATTGGATAGGTGGAGCAAGTATAAATGACGCAACTTTTATACCTACTATCCATTCAGACATTAATAAATATATGGGAGATTTAGAAAGTTTTGCGCATAATTCTGAATCATTTTTCCCTGACTTACTTAAAATAGCATTAATACATTATCAATTTGAAACAATCCATCCATTTTTAGATGGAAATGGAAGAGTCGGTCGTTTAATGATTACTTTATATTTAGTGGAAAAAGGGATTCTAAAGAAACCTATTCTATATCTTTCGGACTTCTTTGAAAGAAATAGAGTTCTATATTATGACAACCTCACCAGAGTTAGAGAAAAAGATGATTTAACTCAATGGTTTAAATTTTTCTTAGTAGGAGTTATCGAAACTGCTAAAAGTAGCATAAGTACATTTGACAGTATTCTAAAGTTACAAAAAGAAGCTGAAGTTAAAATTCAAACATTAGGTAGTCGGTCGCATAATGCTCAACTTATTTTAAATCATTTATATCAAAAACCAATTATAGATGCCCAAAAAGTAAAGAAAATAACAAGTCTTTCCTCTCCATCAGTTTATAAACTAATAGATGAGTTAGAAAATCTTGAAATACTAACTGAAATAACTGGAGCAAAAAGAGGGAAAATCTATTCGTTTAGAGAATATACAAAACTATTTAAATAAAACGTTGTACAACAATGGTTATAATTTAGTGTGGCATATACCCTATTTTAAAAATATATATCTTTAACCAGCTTGATTTCTTGATTGGAATGTAATAAAATTATCAACGATATTAATTTATTTTAATTAGTATAGAGGCTTTTTGCCTTTAAATTAAATCTGAAATGTTAAAAAATGTTAAATTTTTTAGAATCGGGAGGAATTCGGGAGTCATACTTTGTTAACCGCTTGGAAGCCCCTTTGAATGCTCAAAACATAAAATTTTGGTTGATCCCTCATTGCCCACATCAA
>CAZJCZ010000419.1:0-1623 GCA_964544575.1 uncultured Flavobacteriaceae bacterium
AGATGATTCTGTCTACAAAAGGATGTGTTTGGTCGCTAGTCAATTGAAACTGTAGCAGTTTAATTACTTTTACAGTATTAAAATTGAATTATGAGTTTTTTAAAAAATATTACTGAGTCAATTCAACAAAAGAGAGTATTACAACACTTATTATTTTGGTTTGCTATTTTGTTAATTGCTGTTCCTAAACGCCTTTTAGATCATGAGTTCCCATTTATTATATCACTTATGGGTGACATCTGTTTGATAATACCTCAAATATTGGCATCATATTTTACTGCATATTTTATCTTTCCAAAACTTTTTCTAAAAAAAAAGTACTTGATTTCGATACTTCTATTAATTGTTTCAGCGTATGTTTTTTCAGTTATAGGTAGAATATTAATCGTTTATATAGGAGAACCATTGGTTAGGGATCCTTCATATAAACAAGAAGCTTTAATCGAAATATTAGTTGATTTAAGGTATTTGGCACTTGCTTATTTGATAGAGATTTATTCTATCGTATTTATTTTTCTTTTTGTAAAATATTTCATGAATTATAAAAGAATAAAAGAAAAAGAGTTAACTTCTAAAAGCGAAAAAGTTGCAGCTGAATTAAAAACATTGAAGGCGCAATTAAATCCTCATTTTCTATTCAATACTTTGAATAACATTTATGTTTTATCGCTAGAAAACTCTCCAAAAGCGCCAAAATCTATTGAGAAATTATCTAAAATTTTAGACCACGTTTTATACAGATGCAATACTAAATTTGTGGATTTATCTGCAGAAATAGAATTGATAGAAAATTATATTGAACTAGAAAAATTGCGTTATGACGATCGTTTGCAAGTTAATTTTAATATTATAAAAGATCAAGAAGGAGTCATTGCTCCCTTAATTTTATTATCGTTGGTAGAAAATGCTTTTAAGCATGGTGCTGGTGAGGATATTGGTTCTCCAAAGATTGATATTAGCTTATATAACTCTGCAGCCACTTTTAAGTTTGTAATTACTAATACTGTTGCGATACAAACTGATCAAACAGAAAGAGATTCGATTGGCTTGAAAAACGTAAAAAAACAGCTAAATTTGATTTACCCAGATAAATTCCAATTACATATTGATAATTCACCAAAACTTTTTTCTGTAACCGTTATCATAAAAAACTAATAATTTCATGAAAGTCCGCTGTTTAATTGTAGATGATGAGCCGTTAGCTATTCGATTGATAGAAAAGCATATCTCACAAATAGATTCTTTAGAAGTTGTTGCAACTTGCAACAGTGCAATAAAAGCATTTGAAATTTTGAATACACATACAATAGATTTGATGTTTTTAGACATTAAAATGCCACACCTAACAGGAATTGATTTTTTAAAATCATTAAAAAACCCACCAAAAACAATATTTACCACAGCATATAGAGATTTTGCATTAGAGAGTTATGATTTTGAAACGGTCGATTATTTGTTAAAACCCATAACTTTTGAGCGCTTTATACAAGCGATAGATAAATTTACAAGATTGACATCCCAAGTATTTCCTCAAGTACAAAGAGAAACTGTGGTTAATGATTATATCCTCGTAAAATCTGGTAATAAACACCATAAAGTTATACTCGATGAGATTGTTTACAT
>CAZJCZ010000420.1:0-1621 GCA_964544575.1 uncultured Flavobacteriaceae bacterium
TGAAGAAAAGTTCATGTCGCAAATGTAATTAAGATTTATCATTTTTGAATTATGCTATATTGATTTTTTGTATTTTGCAACGGTAATTGAAAATTTATGCAACCATTACACATATTATTATTAATTGCTGGTTATTTCGGAATACTTTTACTGATCTCTTTCTTTACCGGAAAGAACGATTCTAACGAAACATTTTTTAAAGCAAACAAACAATCCCCTTGGTATATTGTAGCATTCGGTATGATAGGAGCCTCGCTTTCTGGAGTTACGTTTATATCGGTTCCAGGGTTGATTGGCGGCCAACAATTTGCGTATATGCAAGGTGTTTTTGGGTTTCTTGTTGGTTACTTAATCATTGTTTTTGTCTTACTACCCATTTATTATAGACTCAATGTAACTTCGATTTACCAATATTTGGAGCAACGTTTCGGAAAAGTAAGTTATAAAACAGGTGCCTTTTTCTTTTTATTATCTAGAGTAACTGGTGCATCGTTTCGATTATTTTTAGTGGCACTTGCCATGCAATACGTTGTCTTTGAGCAAATAGGCGTACCGTTTTGGCTCACCGTCGTAATCTCTATATTACTCATATGGGTATATACATTTAGAGGTGGTATCAAAACAATTGTATGGACTGACACCTTACAAACATTAACAATGCTCACAGCCGTTGGATTGGCCATATATCTCATCAATCAACAATTAGATTGGTCATACTTAGAGTTTCTAAATTCTGATGAGTTTGCAGAAAAAGGAAAAATTTTCTTTTTCGATGACCCAAACGCTACCACCTATTTTTGGAAATATTTTATTGGTGGAATTTTTATCACTATCGCCATGACAGGGCTAGATCAAGATATGATGCAAAAAAACCTAACCTGTAAGAACGAAAAAGCTGCTCAAAAAAATATGACAACGATGTCAATTTTATTAGTCATTGTGAATTTTGTATTTCTATCTCTTGGAGCATTATTATTTATCTATTCTGAAAAATTGGGTATAGAGATACCTGTCGTAGATGGCAGAATTAGAACAGATCTGTTATTCCCAGAGATAGCAGTGAATCAAGATTTAGGAAAACCCTTAGCTGTGGTTTTTATTATAGGCTTAATCGCTGCTGCTTATTCAAGTGCTGATAGCGCCTTAACTTCGTTAACCACCTCATTTTCGGTTGACTTTTTACATATTCAAAAAAGGCCTCAAGAAGAACAAAAACCATTGCGTAAAAAAGTACATATAGGTGTTTCCATTCTGTTAATCTTTGTTGTTATCATCTTCAATTACTTAGATGGCAACGTAGTTGGAAACCTATTTAAGTTTGCAACATTTACCTACGGACCACTATTAGGTTTATTCACTTTTGGCATTTTGACAAAGCACAAAATTAAAGATAAGTATGCTTGGATTGTAGCAGTTATGGCATTATCATTAAGTTTTGCCATCACATATTTGCCAGAAACTATCATTGGAAAATATAAATTTCATTGGGAAATATTACCTTTAAACGGATTTATTACCTTCCTCGGTTTGTGGTTGATTCGAAAAAAATAAAAGACTATTTAGTACATGGAAAAAGATTTAAGTAATATTAGACAGAATTTTGAAAAGAGTGCCTTATTGG
>CAZJCZ010000421.1:0-1615 GCA_964544575.1 uncultured Flavobacteriaceae bacterium
TCTCAGCGGCTGCCAAAGCATCTTTGATACCATCTTCCCTATCATTTACTGCATTCAAAATTGGCTTCCAGGCAAATTTTCTCAATAATAGAAGCAACAAAATAAAAAGTATTATCTGCCAGAAAAATAGACCAAATGAAAAATCATTAATTAACTTATCCATAGTATTTTATTTAATCAATTCATAAAAAACAAAAGCCACAACCAACCGTTATGGCCTTTGTTAAATACTACTAGCCTACAAACAATGCTGCAAAGCCAATACCTTCAATAAGCGCCGCTGCAATCAACATCGCTGTTTGAATCTTTCCAGTAGCTTCAGGCTGACGGGCGATAGCGTCCATTGCTGAACCACCGATTCTACCGATACCGATACCTACACCGATTACGATCAAACCTGCTCCTACTATAGTTGGTACTTCCATAATATATATAAATTAAAAATTAAACATTCAAAAATTAATGTGCCTCATCATGCTCGTGCTCCTCTACTGCAAAACCAAAATACAATGCAGACAATAACGTAAAAATATACGCTTGTAAGGCCGCAACTAATAACTCGATGATAGAAAGGAAAAAAGCGAGCACTAATGATAGCCCTCCTCCAAGCCAATTTTGGACTATAAAAACCAAGGCAATAATGCTCATAAGTACTACGTGGCCAGCCATCATATTGGCATACAAACGAATCATTAAAGCAAAAGGTTTAATGAACACGCCCAATAATTCAATCGGAGCCAAAATAAATTTCATTAAAACGGGTACTCCTGGCATCCAAAAAATATGTTTCCAATAATTAGCATTTCCAGAAAATTGGGTAATTATAAAGGTTATAATTGCCAAGGCCAAAGTAACTGCGATATTACCAGTGACATTTACTCCAAGTGGTGTGAGTCCAAAAAGGTTTAAAAACCAGATAAAGAAAAATACGGTTAGCAGATAAGGCATAAATCGCTTGTATTTTGTCTCCCCAATATTTGGTCTAGCAATATCATCCCTTATATATAATACTATAGGTTCAAAAAAACGACCTGCGCCTTTAGCCATTGGTCCTTTGCCAAAAGACTTCGCTAAACCACCAAACAACAAAAACATTAGGAACCCTGTCAAAAACATCATCACCACATTTTTCGTAATAGAAAAATCAATGGGTTTAACATTAGTAGCGTGATGGTCTTCATCGTAATTGATGGTGCCTTCAGCATCGGTTTTGTAAATTTTATTATGGTACAATTTATAATAATTACCATCTACCTCGGCAACAGTTTCGCCATGATGGAATTTGGAAGATGAAAATACCTGTATTCCGTTATCCCATAGAATTACGGGAAGTGAAAAACCGTAATGTTTCCCTTTTTCAGAATCAGAAAAGAAAGTAAAAGAATGGGAATCTTGGATATGATGATCAATATCTTCTTTGATTTTAGTCTTTAGATCCTTTTTAGGCTCATCGGAAGAGAGTGCATCTTCGTTTGCGAAAGCGTTACTACTTAGAAGAAGTACAACGGCCAAAAGAAATTTCAATAAAAATGGATTTCGCATATCAATTTAAAATATCGGTCTCTAAAAATCGCTGCAAATGTAAGCTATTCTCCTAAAAAGAAAAAAGCATTTT
>CAZJCZ010000422.1:0-1599 GCA_964544575.1 uncultured Flavobacteriaceae bacterium
TACAGTCTTTTGTGAAACCTGAATATTGCAACAATGAACGCTAAAATTTTATTTATTGCCTTTACGGCTGCCATGGCCGGATTTCTATTTGGATTTGATACTGCGGTAATTTCTGGAACCATAGAACTCGTAAAATCACAATTTAACCTTTCAGATTCCGGAATTGGTTGGTTTGTAAGTTGTGCCCTATTAGGCGCCGTTTCTGGTGTTGTGTTTTCGGGGTATCTAAGTGACAAATACGGACGTAAGTTTATGTTGATAACCTCCGGTATTTTGTTTTTTATTTCTTCCTTGGGATGCGCTTTTTCGAATTCATTTACAGAATTAATTGCGTTCCGTTATATTGGTGGGGTAGCTTTTGGTATTGCTTCAATGGTAGCCCCATTATACATTAGTGAAATGTCACCTGCTAATCAAAGGGGGAAATTGGTATCTGTTTATCAATTAGCAATAACCTTAGGCATTTTAGTGGCTTACTTTAGTAATTATTGGACCTCCGATTGGTCTTTACAAGGTGAGCATCCGCCATTTTCAAAAATGCAATTTCTTTATAATGAAGAATATTGGAGAGGCATGTTTGCCAATGAACTGATTCCGATAAGTTTATATTTGATTTTCCTGTTATTTATTCCTAAAAGCCCAAGATGGCTTCTTGTTAAAAATAAGGAAGAAAAGGCAAAAAAGATCGCAAAGGTCTATAATATTCAAATTGGTGAAATGGCTGATCATCATACTAAGAATAAAATTTCCTTCTCAAAACTTATTAAGGGAGTTTATAAAAGACCAATGATTATCGCAATCTTTCTTATGATATTTTCTCAAATATGCGGAATTAACGCCATTATTTATTACGGTCCTTCAATTATGGGAAAAGCGGGATTTACATTAAGTGATGCTCTTGGAGGTCAAGTAACCATTGGGATAGTAAATACGCTCTTTACATTTATTGCTATCTACACCATAGATAAATGGGGAAGAAAACCCCTTCTTAAGTTTGGAGCTAGCGGGGTAATATTATCATTATTTGCTATAAGTTTTCTCTTCTTTTTGGGTGAGAATTATGGTGACTATGTTATTGTTGGAATAGTAGTTTATATTGCGTGCTACGCTTTTTCTTTAGGTCCTATTCAGTTCGTAATTGCTTCAGAAATATTTCCTACTAAAATTCGAGGGCGAGCACTAACCATATCTACCTTTTTTTTATGGGGTACCAATGCTTTAGTTGGTCAAGTTTTTCCGGCAATGCTGAATGGCCTTGGAGCCTCAGGAACTTTTTTGATATTCGGAATCATTTGTCTACCCGCACTTTGGTTCATTGGTAATTATATTCCTGAAACAAAAGGTAAGTCATTAGAGGAAATTCAACGTTTTTGGGAAAAATGATGATTTTTCATCACTTCAAAAGTACTTTTAAGCCATTTGATATTCTAAATATTTGTTAAAACACAAAATATTTATAAATCATAAACCCTTATTTTATAGTGGCTTATTGTTAAATATGTGTTAAAATAGTACTTTGTATTACATAGTACTGTAACAATATATGATTGACGTCGTCTATTAGGTAACAAACAAATTATAAAAATAGAAATTATGACA
>CAZJCZ010000423.1:0-1598 GCA_964544575.1 uncultured Flavobacteriaceae bacterium
CCTTGCGGCACTAGATCCTAAGTCTAGCGTGTCTACCAATTCCACCACGCCCGCATAACTTTTAATAATTTTCGGAATTGTGGGTGCAAATATAATCAAACTTAGTAAATAGCAAAGGTGTTCATCTATATTTTTATTACTTTTGAGGGGAACAAAACATTTAAAATGGACAAATTAAAATCATACATAAATCAACATAAAGATAGATTTATAAACGAACTTATTGAATTATTGAAAATTCCCTCAATTAGTGCTGATTCTGCCTTTAGCCAAGATGTAATCAATACTGCTGAAGCAATTAAAATTTCACTTCAAAAAGCAGGATGTGACCTTGTTGAGATTTGTGAAACACCAGGTTATCCGATTGTATATGGCGAAAAAATTATTGATGAAAAATTACCAACGATTTTAGTATATGGTCATTACGATGTACAACCTCCTGATCCGTTAAATCTATGGGATTCTCCTCCTTTTGAACCTGTCATTAAAAAAACTGAAATCCATCCTGAAGGCGCAATTTTCGCAAGAGGTTCTTGTGATGACAAAGGACAGATGTATATGCATGTAAAGGCATTGGAATATATGACTGCCAATAATAAATTACCCTGCAACGTAAAGTTCATGATCGAAGGAGAAGAAGAGGTAGGCTCAGTAAGTTTATCTTGGTTTGTGAAACAAAATCATGATAAATTAGCGAACGATGTTATCTTAATTTCTGATACCGGAATGATTAGCAATACACAACCTTCTATCACCACTGGTTTACGTGGTTTAAGTTATGTTGAAGTTGAGGTAACAGGCCCAAACCGGGATTTACATTCCGGTCTATACGGTGGTGCAGTAGCGAATCCAATCAATATATTAACGAAAATGATTGCCTCATTACACGACGAAAATAATCATATTACCATTCCTGGTTTTTATGATAAAGTTGAAGAACTTTCTACTGAAGAAAGGGCTGAAATGGCAAAAGCACCGTTTTCATTAGACGCGTATAAAAAAGCGCTGGATATTGAAAGTGTTTATGGCGAAAAAGGATATACAACCAACGAAAGAAATGCTATAAGACCTACGCTGGACGTAAATGGGATTTGGGGTGGTTATACCGGTGAAGGAGCTAAAACAGTTATTGCAAGTAAAGCTTCTGCTAAAATTTCTATGCGTTTAGTACCTAACCAAGATTGGAATGAAATAACTGAGCTATTTACAACCCATTTTGAAAGTATAGCTCCTAAAGGTGTAAAAGTAAAGGTTACGCCTCATCATGGCGGACAAGGATATGTTACACCTATAGATAGTATTGGTTATAGAGCGGCCAACAAAGCTTATACTGAGACTTTTGGTATAGAATCAATCCCACAAAGATCTGGTGGCAGCATACCTATAGTTGCTTTATTTGAAGAAGAGTTAAAAAGTAAAACTATTTTAATGGGTTTCGGGTTAGATAGTGATGCAATTCATTCACCAAATGAGCATTTTGGTATTTTTAATTATTTAAAAGGGATTGAAACTATTCCGTTATTTTATAAATATTTTACAGAAATGTTTTAACTAACTTTAACACTTAATTCACATTTTCTAGCACAACATAATTAAGT
>CAZJCZ010000424.1:0-1592 GCA_964544575.1 uncultured Flavobacteriaceae bacterium
ATACAAGTATTTTTGTAGATACCTATTTTAAGGAAGTTTTTCAAAAATCGAAAAAAGTATATAACGAAACTGATGGTATTTTTGACCCAACAATCGATGTCTTGGTCAATGCGTGGGGCTTTGGGCCTCAAAACCCCTTAGTTAGACCAGACTCCTTAAAAATCAAAGAATTATTAACTCTTGTAGGGTTTGATAAAGTACAACTCACCAATGGCAAAATAATTAAAACGAATAATAGTATCTATCTTGGATTTAATGCCATAGCGAAAGGTTATGCAGTTGATGTGGTGGCTAGGTTTTTAGAATCAAAAAATATTATGAACTATTTAGTTGAGATTGGGGGTGAGATTCGTGCAAGAGGGAATAACCAAACTAGACAGGCACCTTGGAAAATGGGAATTGAAGAGCCTAACTTTGATGGATCCCGGTCATTAAAAAAAATAATTGAATTAAAAGATGAAGCAATAGCCACATCAGGTAATTACCGTAAATTCAAAATAGATTCAATTAGTGGTAAAAAATACGCTCATATTTTAAATACTAAGACCGGATATCCTTCACAAAATAGTTTGTTGAGCGTATCAGTTATTGCTAAATTAGATTGTGCTGATGTAGACGCTTATGCTACTGCTTTAATGGCAATGCCTTTGGATGATGCTAAACAATTTTTAGCTCAACATAAGGAATTAAAAGGTTTTCTTATCTATAGCAATAATGATGGCAATGTAGAGACTTTTACTACTTCAAATTTTTAGTGTCTTAATTATAGCCTCTAGTTCAAACATATAATCACGTTTTTTTATCGATGGTGCATAGGTAAACCCTTCAACAACTAACAACCGATTATTTTCTTTATCTATGACGGTGTAATTTAAAAAAGGGCCGGCCATAAAATCACCTTTAACTTCCCACTTGCCTCTTGTTTCAAAAGAAGGATTATTGCTTAATTTAGTTTGTTTAGTAAATGGAGTGTATGCAGCTTCAGTGATCATATAAGTGCCATCAAATTGACCTGGAATATACTTTTTGCCAATTGTATCTCTGGCGGCTACAATGTCGTTCTCTACATCGCTATTTTCTAACAGAGGTAAAGCGTATGAAATAATATTCAAACTACCTTTAGCGATATCTTGTCTAAACCACAAAAAATCGCCAGTGTCCTTTACCATTGCATAATTTTTCGGTATTTTTAATTGGATTCCTAGTTTTATTAATGTTTTTACATCTTTTGTATCCCAATGTCTTTTGGTAATTTTTTTTTGATATAATTTTAAATCAGCCGTTTTGAAAACTGAAATAATTTCATCTTTATGGCTATTAATTTGATCAGTAAGTGAAGATTTATCCTTTCCTATAATCGTCATAGTCATCTGTGGTGAAGCATATAGATTATTTTTTACACCATATCCTACTTTATCTTCTATTCCAATAAATAGTATATTTCTACTCGTTTTAAATAACCTGCCAAAAGTCTTAGGAGGTACTTGCGTTACTGAAAATTGATTCTCTTCCTGAGGTAGCCCTAATATTGGTGCCCCAATAATTTCACGTAGTGAATCTCCAACGCTCCCTTTCCAAAGATCATTATCAAT
>CAZJCZ010000425.1:0-1591 GCA_964544575.1 uncultured Flavobacteriaceae bacterium
GCGGCACTAGATCCTAAGTCTAGCGTGTCTACCAATTCCACCACGCCCGCAAAACTTTAAATATATTTCGGAATTGTGGGTGCAAATATAATCAAACTTAGTAAATAGCAAAGGTGTTCATATATATTTTTATTACTTTTGAAGGGAATAAATTTTTTAAAATGGACAATTTAAAATCATACGTAAAACAACATAAAGATAGATTTATAAACGAACTTATTGAATTATTAAAAATTCCCTCAGTTAGTGCTGATTCTGCTTTTAGCCAAGACATAATTAATACTGCTGAAGCAATTAAAATTTCACTACAAAAAGCAGGGTGTGATCTTGTTGAGATTTGTGAAACACCAGGTTATCCAATTGTGTACGGCGAAAAAATTATTGATGAAAAATTACCAACGGTTTTAGTTTATGGTCATTACGATGTGCAACCTCCTGATCCGTTAGATCTATGGGATTCCCCTCCATTTGATCCTATAATAAAAAAAACAGATTTACATCCTGAAGGTGCTATTTTCGCAAGAGGCTCTTGTGATGACAAAGGTCAGATGTATATGCATGTCAAAGCATTAGAATACATGACTGCTAATAATAAATTACCCTGTAATGTAAAGTTTATGATAGAAGGAGAAGAAGAGGTAGGTTCTGTAAGTTTATCTTGGTTTGTGAAACAGAATCAAGAAAAATTATCGAATGATGTTATCTTAATTTCTGATACCGGAATGATAAGCAATACACAACCTTCTATCACCACAGGTTTACGTGGTTTAAGTTATGTTGAAGTTGAAGTTACCGGCCCTAACCGGGATTTACATTCTGGTTTGTATGGTGGTGCTGTTGCTAATCCAATAAACATATTAGCTAAAATGATTTCTTCTTTGCTCGATGAAAATAATCATATTACCATTCCGGGATTTTATGATAAAGTTGAAGAACTTTCTACTGAAGAAAGGGCTGAAATGGCAAAAGCACCTTTTTCACTTGAAGCATATAAAAAAGCATTGGATATTGAAAGTGTTTATGGCGAAAAAGGATATACAACCAACGAAAGAAATTCTATCAGACCTACATTAGATGTAAACGGAATTTGGGGAGGCTATACGGGCGAAGGAGCAAAAACAGTTATTGCAAGTAAAGCTACCGCTAAAATTTCCATGCGTTTAGTTCCTAACCAAGATTGGCATGAAATAACTGAACTATTTAAATCTCATTTTGAAAGTATAGCCCCAAAGGGTGTAAAGGTAAAAGTCACTCCTCATCACGGCGGACAGGGATATGTTACTCCTATAGATAGTATTGGTTATAGAGCGGCCAACAAAGCTTATACTGAGACTTTTGGTATAGAATCAATCCCACAAAGATCTGGTGGTAGTATACCAATAGTTGCTTTATTTGAAGAAGAGCTGAAAAGTAAAACTATTTTAATGGGATTCGGATTAGACAGTGATGCGATTCATTCACCAAATGAACATTTTGGTATTTTTAATTATTTAAAAGGTATTGAAACCATTCCATTATTTTACAAGTATTTTACAGAATTAAAAATGAATCAATAAGCGATTTGAACTCAATTTTAAATGTTCGTAGGTTA
>CAZJCZ010000426.1:0-1586 GCA_964544575.1 uncultured Flavobacteriaceae bacterium
TTTATACAACGTCAATTGTAGAAATAATTTATTAATTAATTGATAATTTTAGTACTTTTCCAAATCCTTAAACTATACTCATGATATAACGAAATTATATTTTTTGGATCAATTGAAGAAATAGAGAATGACAAATTCGGAATTCTATCATAAAATAATATAAACTAAAACCCTTTATTAAGATGTCAAAAGCAACTCCTTCTGTACTTTCAGAAAAAAATAACACAGTTATACCAATTGCTATTATAGCCGGACTTTTTTTTATTTTCGGTTTTGTAACTTGGATTAATGGATCGTTAATTCCCTTTATGAAAACCCTCAATGAACTAACTTCCGCTCAAGCATATTTAGTTGCTTCTGCATCCTATATTTCTTTTGTTGTAATGGCTTTACCTGCATCTTATATTATTGAAAAGATTGGTTATAGAAAAGGAATGTCATTGGGTTTAATAGTTATGGCAGTAGGAGCGTTGGTTTTTATTCCCGCAGCCGGGGCCAGAACATATTGGATCTTTTTAACGGGAATTTTTATACAAGGAACAGGAATGACAATACTGCAGACTGCATCTAATCCATATATAACAATTTTGGGGCCTATAAAAAGTGCCGCAAAACGTATTGCCATTATGGGTATTGCGAATAAAGTTGCAGGAGCTATTGCTAATATTATTTTTGGAGCAATACTACTATCAGGTATTAAAGAAATAAATGAAAAGTTAAGTACGGTTAATACTGAAGATAAAGCACAATTGTTAGATACTATGGCTGATAGTGTTGTCACTCCATATATTATAATGGCAGTAATTTTATTTATTTTAGGTATTTTAATAAGGAAAGCGCCACTCCCTCATGTGGAGGCTGAACCTATTATAGAGGCTGAAGATGGAGCTACCACAAAAACGAGTATTTTTCAATTTCCACACCTTTGGCTAGGTGTAATGACCTTGTTTGTTTATGTTGGTGTGGAAGTTATTGCTGTAGATACAATCATTTCTTATGGATTGTCATTAGGATTTGATGGAGAAAAAGCTAAATTTTTTGCTACCTATACCTTAATGGCTATGGTGGGAACTTATGCTTTGGGAATTGTATTAATTCCAAAATATATGAGTCAGGCAACTGCATTAAAAATTAGTGCCCTGTTAGGTATTATATTTGCCTTTTTTATAATTTTTACTTCTGGATATACTTCTATCCTATTTGTTGCAGCTTTAGGTATTGCGAATGCTCTGGTTTGGCCGGCGGTATGGCCACTAACTTTAGAAGGGTTGGGTAAATTTACTAAAACAGCATCAGCATTATTGATAATGGCTATTGCCGGGGGGGCAATAATACCTCCACTTTATGGTAGATTGGTTGATGGAAAAAAAGCTGACTTGATTGCCCAGGGATTAAGTGAAGCATCAGCAATGGCAGAAGCGGCAACTTCAGGTTACTGGATTTTGTTACCTTGTTATGCCATAATATTGTATTATGCAATTTCAGGGCATAAATTGGGACTGAAAAAGAAATAATTCTTAATATTTATAAGATGACAAACAGAATTGAATCTGTTGACATTTTACGCGGATTAACCATTGTTGCCA
>CAZJCZ010000427.1:0-1585 GCA_964544575.1 uncultured Flavobacteriaceae bacterium
ATGACCATCAAGATTGATTAGACCTTCGTACGTAATAGGATTTCCGCTGTCAAAATTGGTAACAGTAGTATTACTGATAGAACATTCACAAGCTACTAATGTTATTGCAACATCTCCTCCATCGGCGGCATTATTAAAATGGATGTATGCCGGATTGGTAGAGGTAGAGGCACCCTCCAATTCTATCAATACATGTGTTGATCCATTATCTTCTTGGGTGAAAGTAGCTGTACCACTAATATTTGAACCAGACACATCAAAAATAGGATATTCAACACTCTGAAGAATTACGGCTTCCTCAACGTTGTCTTTTTTACAACTTGTAAAAACCAGAGTACATACCAATATAAGAAGGGACAGGGAACTTTTCATTTTCATAGTTTTTTTTGAGTTATTAGTTACCCCAAATTTATAAATAGGTTTGTAAGCGAGCATTCATTTGCATAACTTTTCTACAAGAAGCTTAAAAATTCCGATGTAGTGCAAAATTTCAGCGTTAAGGCGCAGCGTATTTTCGTTATTTTTGGTATATATCGTCAAAACAATATGAACAAAAGCCCATAAAATATTCAGATATCGCTTATAAGAACAAATGGAGTCGCGATACGTTAAATTGAATATGTAATAGATTTAATTTGTAATCGAAAAGTAGATAACTATTACTTAATCAGGTTATTATAATTACTAAAAGCCAAATAAGCCTGTTGCTGTAAATGGATCTAAGTACAATTTCCTTTTATTAATTGGCATTGGAGCCGATATCGGCAACTGCAACTATTGGCGCCTGGGTACCAATACCATTATGAATGGTGACATGCCCATTAAGATTTAGCAAACCCTCGTAGGTAATAGGGTTGCCATTGTCTAATTTGGTAATCGTTGTATTGCTTATAGCACATTCACATGCTGTTAGTGTGATTGCAACTGTGCCTCCTTCAGCTGCACTGTTAAATCGAATGTAGGCAGGATTTTCAATGGTAAAGGCACCTTCAAGTTCAATTAATACGTGGGTTGATCCATTATCTTCTTGGGTAAAGGTCACTTTACCGGTAATGCCGTAATTAGCTATATCATATATGGAATATTCTACACTTTGTAGAATTACAGCTTTAGCAGCGTCATCTTTTGTACAACCAGTAAAATTTATAATTAATACTAGACATAAAATTGAGAGGGGACTTTTCATTTTAGTGCAGATTAGGAGTTTACTTCATAAAAGTATTGTATAAAATATTTCAAAAACCTGATAAATATCAGTGCACAGTACTAGGGGAGGTTATTTTGGTCAAAACTCAAAATTATTCGTTGAATTACATGGAATAGAACTCTTTAAAACACCTATTTGACATAATATAAATTATAGTACAAAAGGGTTAGTTTGTAGATAACAGGGGAATTCACGTTTGTAAGCTATAATGATATTATGTAAAATATCCCTCAAGCTCTGAGAATTGATTAAAACCTACAACAGGGTCATCAAACTTTTTTAAGCGGTGTCTGCGACGCATATTTTCATTTGTACCATAATTTGCCGTTATGTAAAATTGCCGCACAGCCAACCGCTGGATTGCTTTTTTTAAATAAA
>CAZJCZ010000428.1:0-1583 GCA_964544575.1 uncultured Flavobacteriaceae bacterium
TGGCTGTACTTATAGACGGAGATAATATACCTTCAAAGTATATTAAGGAAATGATGGAAGAAATTACAAAGTATGGTACCCCAACTATAAAACGTATTTATGGTGATTGGACTAAACCTCATTTGACCAAATGGAAGAATATATTGCTTGAAAACGCCATAACACCAATTCAGCAATATGGATATACAGTAGGTAAAAATGCAACAGATTCAGCCATGATCATTGATGCCATGGATATCTTATATTCTAAAAATGTAGATGGCTTTTGCCTTGTTTCATCAGATAGTGATTTTACAAAATTAGCTACAAGATTGAGAGAAGCAGGAATGCAGGTATATGGTATTGGCGAAAAGAAAACACCAAACCCGTTCATAGTAGCTTGTGATAAGTTTATATACCTAGAAATATTAAAAACTTTCGATGAAAAACAAGACGGTAAGGGTGATTCCAAGAAAGCAAGTTTAGATAAAATCACACCTCATATAATCAGACTTCTTAAACAATCTGTGGCGGATGCTGCAGATGAAGATGGATGGGCATTTTTAGGTGATGTAGGTTCTTTGATTCTTAAAAAACAACCGAATTTTGATTCTAGGAACTTTGGATTCGAAAAGTTAACCAAATTATTCAATTCATTAGATCAATTTGAAATAGAGCAAAGAGATCAGACCAACAAACGATTCAAATTGATCTATGTCCGTAATAAGTAGAATCTTTATTTCTTAAACATAAATATACACTGAACTAATCATAACTAATTCTATCTCTAATCGTACCATTTTTACGATGTATGATTAGATCTGATTTATTATTTTGAGCTATATCTTTGGCTCTTCTAATGGCGTCATCCTGGTATTTATAAGTTGCGGTATATTTTTCATTTCCCTCACCTCTAACTGCCCATCCTTTATCGTGTGGTACAACATGTTGATTATGTGTTTTTTTTCTTTTTTTGGAGTTTAAATTTTTGAAGAAGAGGTTTACGATCTTTGTAATAAGATCTAACCAAAATTTGGATGTGCTGGTTTTAGGCATTGAACAAAAATTATTTTATCTGGTCTAAGATACAATTTTCATTGTTTTACACAAAAAAACCGTTCTAATTCAATATCAGAACGGTCCTAAGATTGGTTGTTGATCGCTTACGCTATGTGCTTACTTCGGTTGGCGAAGTAAGGTGGGTTTGATTATTGTTGATCTCTTGTTTTTCAATTGAAGCACATCCGCCCATTGACTTACATGCACTTAATGAAATGATGGCTAATACAAAAGCAATAACTAAGACAATTTTCTTCATAATAAAAACATTTATAAAGTTCAGAAAACCTTTTTAATCAAATGTTTAGCTTGAACTTCATTTTCAATAACGTTAAATTGAACCAATTTATTTTGAATGTTGTTGATTAATTTTTTTGAGATGGTTTTTTTTCTATTCCATTGGGTGATGGCCAGCCATTTTTTAATGTCCTCTGTTTTTTGATGATAACGTTTTGAAAATATTTCGATCAGATCATTATTTTCTAAGGGCTCCTTAAATAGCTTTAGTTGCTTGTTTATAACTTTGATGATCTGTTTTATATCAT
>CAZJCZ010000429.1:0-1572 GCA_964544575.1 uncultured Flavobacteriaceae bacterium
TGCCCATAAAATCAGTAATTTTAAGAAAATCAAATAATTACAATATGGGAAAAGGCGACATTAAAACTAGAAGAGGTAAAATTGCAAATAAATCATATGGAGCTAGAAGACCTAAAAAAGCAGCAAAAATCGAAGTAAAACCAAAGAAAAAGGCAACAAAAAAGGTTGTGAAAAAGGTTGCGAAAAAGGTTGCGAAAAAAGCTAAATAAATTAGTCAATCACAAAATTCAAGGTCACATTACCCTCGGCATCCAATCCTATTTCATAGGTATAAAATCCTAAAGGCAATACGGTTTCGCCAACAAAATCAATAGGTTGTAAGATGTAGGTTTCTTCTCCCGATTTTATATTGATATAGGCATAGCTATAAGCGCTTTCATAGATTAAATATCCGGAATAATCGTCTGGGGGAATATTGGTATGAACCATTTCATCCCCACCAACTTGAATGGTATCAAAACTAATTGAACTAACATTCTTTACCCGAATCTGAATTCCGTATAATTCATCATCCTGATCATTACAACTAATGTTGATTAAAAAGACGCTTATGGCCAATATTAAAAACTTTTTCATATCACAAGACATTAATTAGATGTGTTATGATAAGAACGATATCCTTGAAGAAATATTCTATCTAATAAATACTGGTTGATTTTCTTTTAGTGTATGCTCTTTACTAAACATATAGTCATCTAGGTTAAAGCCTTGAATATCTTTCAATGTTTTCGCATTGGAATCCAAAATATACCTAACCATTGATCCCCGGGCCTTTTTGGCAAAAAAGCTAATGACTTTTAACTTATCGTTTTTCCAATCTTTGAATATAGGCGTTATAACAGGAACCTTTAATTTCTTTTCATCAATAGCCCCGAAATATTCATTACTTGCCAAATTAATAAACAATTCTCCTTGCTCAAGTTCTGAATTCAGATGGTCGGTCAATTGCTTTTTCCAAAATTCGTATAGGTTTTTCTTTCTACCCATCTTTAATTGAGTGCCCATTTCAAGGCGATAGGGTTGAACTAAATCCAACGGCTTCAAAACACCATACAAACCGGATAATATTCGCAAAGTATCTTGCAGGTCATCTAATTTATTTTCCGGGATGGTATATGCATCTAATCCTTGATAAACCTCACCGTTAAAAGCATAGATAGCTGGTCTGGAATTAGTTGGGTCAAACGGAATCGAAAATTTTTGATTGCGTTCCCAATTGAGTTCCGCCAAATTATTTGAAATCCCCATTAATTTTGACAATGTTCTTGGTCTCTTTTTCGCCAAAACCTTATTCAACCTTGCAGCCTGCTCCAAAAAATGAGGTTGGGAGTGAATTTCTGTTGGCAATTCACTTTCAAAATCCAGCGATTTTGCTGGAGAGATTACAATTTTCATATCAATCTATTTAAAGCTTAAAAATAGAAAGGATTATCAGACATTCCTATCCCATTTAAAAGTAGTTTTTAATAGAAGTATAGCTATAATTTATGCTTACTTACTATGCCTTGTATAGTCCTGCCATTTTGCGATACAATTGGCCATATCCTCAGGTATTTCTGAATCAAAACGCAT
>CAZJCZ010000430.1:0-1563 GCA_964544575.1 uncultured Flavobacteriaceae bacterium
CATTGGTGTTTATTTATTTATGGACAAACTAACAAATTAATATGGATATTTTATCACTATTTATAGTAGTACCTGTACTAACAATTATAGCTTTAGTTTTTACGAAAGGTTTAAAACAAGCGCGCATAGTTTCTATGATTGGAAGTTTGATCCAACTTGGAATGGCGATAAATTTAGTTTTCGCCTATTTTAAAGAGAAAGCTATTAATGATAATATTATGGTTTTTACTAAAGATCTTGTTTGGTTTAAACAATTTAATATACATTATAACATTGGCGTTGATGGTATTTCTGTTGCCTTGCTATTATTAACTTCCATCGTGGTATTGGCAGGAGTTTTCATTTCCTGGAAAATGAAAGATCTACCCAAAGAATTTTTCATCTCACTAATTGTTCTTTCATCTGGTGTTTATGGATTCTTTATTTCTCTCGATCTTTTTACCATGTTCGTATTTTTCGAAATTGCGGTGATACCAATGTATTTATTAATAGGTATTTGGGGTTCTGGTCCAAAAGAATATTCTGCTATGAAATTAACACTAATGTTAATGGGGGCTTCAGCGGTTTTATTAGTTGGGGTATTGGGAATTTATTTTAATTCAAATGCAGACGGAGGCCCTTTAACTTTTAATATAATGGAAATTGCGAAAGTAAATATTCCATTTGAAGTTCAGAAAATATTTTTCCCCATAACTTTTATAGGTTTTGCCGTCATCGGAGCATTATTCCCATTCCACACTTGGTCACCAGACGGTCATGCGTCAGCACCAACTGCAGTGTCAATGCTACATGCCGGTGTATTAATGAAATTAGGAGGTTATGGTGTATTTAGAGTAGCAATGTATCTAATGCCTGAAGGCGCAATGCACTGGTCTTGGTTCTTTATTATTTTATCGGCAATAGGTGTCATATATGGTGCCTTTTCTGCCATTAAACAGACAGACTTAAAATACATTAATGCTTATGCTTCTGTGAGCCATTTGAGTTTGGTATTATTTGCTTTGTTGACTTTAAATAAAACCGCATGGAATGGTGCCATAATACAATCACTATCACATGGGCTATTAACCGCAATGTTTTTTGCCTTGATAGGAATGGTATACGGAAGAACTCATACACGTGATATCGCTAAGCTGGGAGGATTGATGAAATTTTTACCGTTTATTGGAGCTATTTATGTTATAACCGGATTGGCTTATTTGGGTTTACCTGGTTTTAGCGCGTTTGTTGCCGAAATGAATATTTTTGTCGGAGCTTTTCAACATCCCGACTTATTTCACCGGATATTAACTGTTATCGTTGTTTCTTCTATAGTAGTTACAGCTGTATATATATTAAGAATGATTGGTAAAATAATGATGGGGCCACTCAGTAATCCTGAGTATGCAAAATTACCACAAGCCACTTGGTACGAAAAAACTGGAATACTATTATTGTTGATACCAATTATAGGTATAGGTGTTGCACCACTGTGGTTAAGTAATATGATCTTAAAAAGTTTAGAACCATTTATACAAGGGGTATTATAATATTAAAATAGATAACTAAAATGAATTTTAGTAG
>CAZJCZ010000431.1:0-1560 GCA_964544575.1 uncultured Flavobacteriaceae bacterium
ACAATAGCATTAAGTGGTGGGGAAGATTACGAATTGTTATTTACAATTGACGCTTCTGATTACCCAAAGATAAAAGCGAATCCAAACTTTACAGTTCTTGGTCATATGACCGAAAAAAAAGAAGGGATTCATTTAATTACAAGGGCAAATCAGAAAGTTGAATTGACAGCACAAGGGTGGAATGCATTATTGAAAAAATAAGTTCGAGTTACTAGTCATTTAATAAGCTGTCAATAAGAGTTATTAACTTTTCTCCATGAATATTTTTAGCAATAATTTTTCTCTTAGCATCTATAAGATAATTATCAGGTAAGGCAGTAACAGCATAGTCATAAGAAGCAGGAGTTTTAAACCCTTGTAATGATGAAACGTTAGTCCATATTCTATTATCTTTTTCGATCGCTTTTAACCATTTATTTTTTTTGTCATCTAAAGAAACCCCATAGATATCAAACCCTTTTGCATTGTATTTTTTATAAAGATCATTAAGGGTATTACTCTCGCTTCTGCAGGGTCCGCACCAGCTAGCCCAAAAATCGATCAGGGTATATTTTTTTTGAACAGAAGATAAACGTATGGCCTTACCATTCTGAGTCTTCATTTCGATGTCTGGAGCAATACCACCAACAGAGGTTTGTTGCAACCTGCTTACTTTTTCTCTCAATTTTTTTGTTATTTCCAAATCTGGATTAGCGCTCTCAAATGCTTTAGTAAGTGAATCGTACAAATTAAGATTTTCCGATCCTTTCCACCGTATAGAAGTAGCATAAAGGCCCAACGTATTATTCATATTATTTTTAACAAATTCATTGAGTTCCTTTAAATGGATTGCATAATTTTCAATTTCGAGTTGTTGCAGTTTTCCAATTGTATCCTGATCAGGATTCGCTCTTTTTTTAACCTCTCTTACTTGCCTTCTAACTGATTGTACCAGGCTGTCAAGTGATTTTTTTCTAAAATTTTCATAAGCTAATAATACTTCTGAATCCTTAGAGCCTGTAATAGTTGTTTTAAAATTTTTGATATCAAAATCCGTTATGTCAACAGTAATATTTTGCTTCGGATCTATAGCTAAAAGTATACTTTTTTTATCACCAAGTTGCAATTTATATAAATGTGGTTCGAGCCTAATTTCTTTGGTAAATTTTCCTTCCTCTGTTAGGGTTATGGTATCAATTATTATTGAAATATTACGTTCAATATCAGTTTCTTGCTTTAAAATGATATAATCATTTTCTGCTGGCGATATACTACCTTGAATTGTAAACGCGGGATCCGTTTTTTCTGTACAGGAAATAAGTATGGTAACAACAACAAATAGGGTAACTAAACGATAAAATGAATGCATGTATTAAATGATTTACTACAATATGGACGGTAAAAGTTAGGGTTAATTACAAGACCAAATAAAATTACGTATGGTATGAAATAATTCTGTCTTGTTTTCGACATGACTCATATGACCGTCAGGAAATTCAGCTACCTTAACATCTGTGTTCTTTACTTGTTTTATCAACGATTCATATTCTAATGCCGGGTCTTGTTTACCGATCACCAGCA
>CAZJCZ010000432.1:0-1555 GCA_964544575.1 uncultured Flavobacteriaceae bacterium
TTATGTAACATAAGTTACTGAAAATAGTGACTTTAGTCACATAAACATGATAAAAATCAATTTTTATACTTTTAATTCATAATACCTTTGTACCCTAAAATTGAAATAATAAATTATGAAGAACTTATTGATATTAGGAGCAGGAACTTCCGGCACAATGATGGCCAATCACTTAAGGCCAAAACTTTATCATAATGAATGGAATATAACTATAGTTGATCAATATAAAACTCATTATTATCAACCTGGTTTTTTATTTCTACCATTTGATACATACACAGAGGATCAAGTTAAGAAAGTAGGGAAGAAATTAATTCACAAGAAGGTCAATTATATTCAGAAAAAAATTGAAAAAATTCTTCCTGAAGAAAATAAAGTAGAATTAGAAGACGAAACTTTAAATTACGATATTTTAATAATTGCAACCGGATCAAAAATTGCCCCAGAAGAAACTGAAGGGTTAATTGGACCACTTTGGAAAAAAGATATTTTCGATTTTTACACATATGAAGGTTCTTTGGCTTTACGAAATAAATTAAGAGATTGGAAAGGTGGAAAACTAGTAGTTCATATTACTGAAATGCCAATTAAATGCCCAGTTGCTCCCTTAGAATTCGCCTTTTTAGCTGATTCTTATTTTCGTAAAAAGGGAATGAGAGACAAAGTTGAAATTTCATATGTTACTCCTCTTACCGGAGCATTTACAAAACCAACATGCTCAACGGCACTGGCTTATCTTTTAAAAGAGAAAGATATACATTTGGAAGCCGATTTTGCAATTATGGAGGTAGATAATGAAAAAAAGGAAATAGTTGATTATGAAGATCGTAGAATTCCTTTTGATCTATTGGTAACCGTACCCACCAATATGGGAGACGAGGTTATAGAAAGATCAGGTTTAGGTGATGATTTGAATTTTATACCAACCCATCATAACACTTTACAATCTGAAGCACATGAAAATATATTTGTAATTGGTGATGCAACTGATGTCCCTGCCTCTAAAGCCGGCTCAGTGGCACATTTTCAAGCAGAAACATTAACGGATAATATTCTTTTATACATTGATGGATATCAATTAAAAAAAGAATTTGACGGGCATGCCAATTGTTTTATCGAAACTGGAAATAACAAAGCTTTACTAATCGATTTTAATTATGTGACAGAACCCGTACATGGAAAATTTCCTTTCGCAAAAATAGGACCTTTAAGGTTATTAAAAGAAAGTGTTTTTAATCATTGGGGAAAGTTAGCCTTTAGATGGATCTATTGGAATATGTTGTTAAAAGGAATCCCAATTCCGTTTGTTCGTAGACATATGAGCTTTAAGGGTAAGATCTTTGATATAAAACCAGAAATAAAATAATTATTAACTTTATATAAAATAACTAAATATTATGTCAATACAAACAATAGCAGGAGTAGAAATAAATGTTTCTGAAGATGGATATCTTGAAGATATGTCTCAATGGAACGAAAATATTGCAAAAGAAATTGCAGAAGAAATTGGTATCGAATTAACCGATAAACACTTTGAAGTGATCAATTATTTGCG
>CAZJCZ010000433.1:0-1551 GCA_964544575.1 uncultured Flavobacteriaceae bacterium
GTTAAGGAGTAGTCTAATGAAATTTTATCAAGTATAATATCTGACACTATTGGATGGTCAGACCTAATAAATGATTCACTGCAGCAGGTACATTCTTGAAAATGTTCCCAAATAACAGGCATCCTAGGAGTTGTTTCTAAGGACTTTGCAATTTGCCCTACCATGCTACTTTGCAACCCCATAAAAGCTGTCATATAAGTAGAGAATTTTAAAAAGTCTCTACGATTATAACCTTGCTTTATGATGCTTTCATAATAAGTTTCTTTTACTTTTGTTTTAGTAGACATAACTGAGATTAAATTAAAAAAAATCTAATTGGTTATACTTGAAGTATATGATTTAAAATTATAAAAATACTACTACTAGAAGTATGATATTTATCATGTAGATTCTAATTAAATCTTATTATTTTTATAAGTTCTAATAGTACTAAACCATTAATTATTAATGCATGAACTTTCTATAGCATTAGGAATTGTAAAAATTGCTGAGGATGAAATTGCCAAAACCAAAGCAGAAAAGGTTGATCTAATTGAATTAGAAATTGGCACCTTAGCCGGGATTGAATTGGATTCTTTAGAATTTGTATGGCCATCGGCCGTTAAGGATTCAGTACTAGAATTTGCAGAAAAAAAGATTAACGTCATCAATGGGAAAGGTAAATGCATAGATTGTAATACTACTTTTGATATCAATTTTATATACGATCCGTGTCCAAATTGCAATAGTTTTTTAAAAGGTATTCTTCAGGGGAAAGAACTTAGAGTAAAGGCATTAGAAGTTTCTTAAATATTTATCTAATTTTTTATCAATTTACTACTTCTTTGAGTATTATTCCATTATTATAAAACAAAACATAACTTATTTTGAATATTCAATAAATCGCACAACATTGATATTTGTCATGTTTTGATTTGAACACTTTGCTACATTTATTACACTTTTCATCATAAATCTAATTATGGCAATTCAAAAAACACAACCATCAAGAATTTCATTGATGGATGTCTTATGGGACATTCAAAGAAAAAAAAGATTCATTAGTCAAGATGACATGGCTAAAATTGCTAAAGGTTATAACCTCTCTAAAATAGAGCTAGAGGGTGTTATTTCATTTTATCATTTCCTTCATCGCAAAGATGCAGGAAAGTATACTATTTACCTTAATTGCTCGACTATTTCTAAACAACATCAGTACCAGCAAGTTAAAAAAGCATTTGAGGATGAACTTGGGATAAAAATAGGCACTGTCACAAAAGATGGCTTATTTGGCTTGTTTAAAACCTCTTGTATTGGCTTAAGTGATCAGGAATCATCTGCTCTTATTAATTTACACCCATTCACTAATTTAACTCCAAAAAAAGTCAAAAATCTGGTGGCTAAACTTAAGGAAGAGCATTCATTAGATTCACTTTATGATTATCCAAAGGATAATATTCAATACAGACCTAAAGAAGACGAAAAAACGGTATTTTTCAAAGATTATGAAATAGGCAAAGGTCTTAATAAATTAAAATCTCTTGATCCGGATAGCACAATTAAACTCATTAA
>CAZJCZ010000434.1:0-1549 GCA_964544575.1 uncultured Flavobacteriaceae bacterium
AACTTATTGATGAGAAAAAAAAGCTAATGAAGTTGACTGATAGGGAAAGTGATATGTTAAACCTCATTTGTCAAGGTCTTACCAATAAAGAACTGGCAGACAAATTATTCGTAAGTGTACGGACCATAGAAGCTACAAAATCAAGACTTATGGAAAAAACCAATTCTAGAAATAATGCTGGTTTAATTATTTGGGCCATCAAGAATAAGATCGTAATCATCTAAAATCTGTATATCCTATATTCCGCCTCCTGGACATAGAAATTGCACTTAACGGTATTATTGTACTCGGCAGCTACAACCTCACCAAATCTTTGACTTGAAAAAATGGAATACTCCGTGGAATTTTCCTCATTCGAAATAATATGGATTTGTATATATTCAAGTGTCCAATTTCAATTTTGACAGAAATACCCTATTTCCAGTCTACAAAGGGCAAACCTTATAATTATTTGATTTTCAAGTAGATAGACTCTAATTAATGTGGAAAACCACATTAATATATAGTATTCTCCACCTTCACAAATGAAGTTTACTTAACTCCTATTTGATTCTTTCCTTAGTAATTTTGTAGCATATAACTATAGTCTTTTTTAAAAGTCATTTATCGTTGTAATAACTCATGTCTTGGTAGTATTAGTAGTTCCCCCTCCTACCAGGCTATTTAATAGTAGTTACATGACTAAACATCAATGAATGATAAAAAGAAAGACTTTCTTGATGTTCATAAACCACTGAAAAATGGGAGGACTAAAATCTATAAAACATGCTATTCAAAATTGGTTGCATTTAAAATGCAAACTACTAAGTGCGCATGATTATGTTCTTGAAAACAAATACACTGAGGATATTCTAAAACTGAGTTGCAAAAAGTGTCAAAAAAAATTTGGTGTTAATTTAAAATCAGCTGTCATTTTTGCCTGGGATGAAGATATGATGTTATCACTTTCGATTTATGAAAAAAACCTTAAGAACGATGCAAGTTTAAAACAGTTGCCAGATGACATTATTCCAATGAAAATTGTGGTTTAGCTAAAATAAACGCCTTTTGTCTTTATTTATCCAATAGACGCTAAGCCTTTCCCATTAATATAAAGTCAATAGCAAAAAAAAACGTATGCCCCCTATTCAAAACGTATTACTAATTGATGACAGTCCAATCGATTCTTTCTTGAATGAGAAGGTACTTGCTAAATTCAATAAAAATATTAAGACCAAAACAATCAACTTTCCACTGGAAGCCTTGGCCTTTTTAAATTCAATTAATGACCTTTCATTAAAAAATCGGATCGTATTTAAACCAGATATTGTTTTTCTTGATCTCCATATGCCACAAATGGATGGATTTCAACTTTTAGACGAATTGGAGAAAAGCGAAGCATTTATTCAAAATCCAACTGATATTTATGTATTATCTTCTTCTTGCCGTTCAATCGATATTCAAACTGCACTTAATAAAAGACTCTGTCAAGGATATTTCAACAAACCCCTGAATCTAAATAAACTTAATGATCTTTTCAGCTAATATAAAAATAAGCCCAAAAGAAATC
>CAZJCZ010000435.1:0-1542 GCA_964544575.1 uncultured Flavobacteriaceae bacterium
ATTTTTCAATATGTGATATTATTCGTAATAATTAAATAATTATATTTGTTCTTCTAAAATAAAATATATAGTAAGATGGCAAAAAAAATAAAAGGAACAATTGCAATATTAACAGGTGGTGGAGATGTTCCAGGATTGAATCCCGCAATTAGGGCAATTACGATTAGAGCAATGCGGGAAGGTTATAAGGTTATTGGGTTAAGACGTGGTTGGGCCGGTATTGTTGAAATGACGCAAGATCCTAAAGCCGACAACAGTAATAATTATATTGTACTTACACAAACAATAGTGAATAGGGCCGGAAGAACTGGAGGAACATTTTTACATAGTTCTCGAACTCGCCCAAGTCATCTTCCAAAATCAAGCGTTCCTGATCATCATAAAGATTCATATAAAGATGAGTTTAATGATATGACTAAGGTTGTATTAAATAATTTAGATTACTTAGGGATTGATTTTTTAATTCCAATAGGAGGTGATGATACTTTAAGTTATGCAGTACGCTTGTATAAAGAAGGTTTTAAAGTGGTAGCCATTCCTAAAACTATGGATAACGATGTGCCAGGAACAGATTATTGTATTGGTTTTAGTACTTGTATTACAAGGACCATTAATATGACAAATACTCTACGAACTTCGGCTGGGTCACATGAACGATTTTTAGTATTAGAAGTTTTTGGAAGATATGCTGGTTATACAGCCATGTTACCTACAATGGCAGGTGCTGCAAACAGATGTGTGATACCAGAGTATAAGTTTGACATTGATAATCTTACAGAACATTTGGTTGAAGACAGGAATGAAAACCCAAGTAATTATTCAGTAGTACTGGTTTCTGAAGGAGCGATGTTCAAGGGAGGTGAAATGGTTTTTAAAGATTCTGAAAAAGATCAATTTGGTCATGCTAAACTTGGAGGTATTGGCGAATTAGTTTCCGAGAGATTGAAAGAACTGTCTCCTAAGCATAATAACGGAAAACGAATTAATGTCATTAACCAAAAATTAGGCTATTTGGTTAGAGGTGGTGATCCTGATGCTGTTGACTCTATCGTTCCAATGGCATATGGAAATCTTGCATTAGATTTGATTTTAAAAGGTGTTCACGGAAGACTGGTTGTTCTAAAGAATGGTAGATATGATAATGTACCAATTGATGTAGTCACCGGTAAATCAAAAATCGTGAATATTGAAAAGTTCTATAGTACTGAAAGACTGCGGCCTTTTTATAATAGTTTTGAAATGAATCCTTTATTTATAATGACAAGTGATTATTAAGGCACTTTAAATTATGTAAGAATAAAACTAAATATTTAAATTAATATCATGGCAAAAGGTAAAGACTCTAGAAAAAACGTTAAAAAAGAACCTACAAAAACTGCTAAAGAAAAAAAGGCAGAAAAGAGGGCGAAAAAAGCTAAAAGAGAATAGATTTTTTATTGAGAAGACCAATAGCATCGAAAAATTACATTCTAAAAAGATTCATTAAGTAAATAACTATTTATTTACTGAAGTAATTATGTATTCTCTTTACTGTAGATGAGT
>CAZJCZ010000436.1:0-1539 GCA_964544575.1 uncultured Flavobacteriaceae bacterium
GAGCGACTCTTATGGGCATATATTAGTTCATACGTTAAGAAAAACTGATAAAAACCGTATATTCGTTTGTCGCCAAGTCAATAAAAATTATGAAAAGCGAAGCAAAAAGTGTAGACGAGTACCTAACACAAATTCCTGAAAAGAGGGTAAATGCCTTAAAACAATTAAGAACTTTATGTAAAGAAGTATTAGTTGGCTATGAAGAAAGCATGGCTTATAAAATGCCCTCCTACAAAAATAATAACGTGGTTGAAGTGGCTTTTGCCAGTCAAAAACAACACATTTGTCTGTATATATTAAAGCACGATGTAATGTTAGCGAATCAAGAATTATTACAAGAATTAAATCACGGAAAGGGTTGTATCAGATATAGCAACCCTAACAAGATCAATTTTGACCTGATCGCAAAACTGTTAAAAGATACAGTAGCCTCAACCAATAAAATTTGTTAACTGATTAGTGATGACAACGCCTCCAAAAATTATAGGAACACGATTTGTATTGGCTGTACAAAACTTGGAAATATCTGCCTCTTATTACGAAGAGAAATTGGGCTTTACCTCCATGTGGACAGGCGACGGTTGGCACTTTTTACAAAGAGGTTCGTTTATGATCATGTTAGGCGAATGCCCAGATGACCAACCGGCTTTCGATATTAAAAATCATTCCTATTTTGCCTATATAGACGTACAAAATATTGGTAGGTTATTTCAAGAACTTCAATCAAAACAGGTTGAAATTTTAAGTGAAATTGACGATAAACCGTGCGGCCAGCGTGAATTTGGTATAAGAACAATTGACGGGCACAGAATAATGTTTGGTGAAAAAGTCAAACAACAATTATGAAAAATGTTAAAAGCGTATACTTTATTGTTGCCATTTCTTTAGTGGTAGGCTTATTACATTTTATATTAGGTTCTAATTACATGGGGCCGTTGAAAATTTTTCTAAATGGGTACCTTATAGATGTATTGTTACCATTAAATCTTTATTTATTACTTCAAATTGCTTTACGAAAAATAATGACCATAGCACAGAGTAGAATAAGTGGAGCATTATTAACATTTATCATCGGTTTAACAGCAGAAATGTTACAATTAAATGACATCCCTGTTTTCGGAAACACTTATGATCCATTAGATATTGTAATGTATGGAATTGGTATTCTATTAGGTATTTTATTGGATTTTACAATAATTAACAATTTTGAAAAACGAAATTTCAATGATGATTGATTTCGACATCCTATATACTTTTATTGATGGCTAAATAATTCTCTTAAAATCATTAATCAAAAATTCAATAAAAACGATTTTGTATATTTACTCGGTTCGTTTTCTTAAACGCAAACTCGATTTGATCGTTAAACAATTTTAATAATTTAGTAACAAATGATAGGTATTGATCCAATCTCCGCTATTGTAAGTGGGATAGAAGCCATATCCAATATACGCTTAGGTAAAATTGAAGAAAAAGCACTCCTTGAGGAGCTGTTGGAGGAACTAAAATTCAATCTAAAAATTATCAAGGATGATTATA
>CAZJCZ010000437.1:0-1533 GCA_964544575.1 uncultured Flavobacteriaceae bacterium
TTTCATATCGAAACATTTTTATTACGGTAAGTTAGTAAATGACAATCCTTTATTTAAACTTTAGTGCACTCAATTAGGAATTAAAAAAAAGGATACACTTCTGGGAGTATTTATTTTTAATAAGTCCTTACTTGTCAAATTTCATTTTAAGATTAGCTGCTAAATCATCTATTTTAATACCTCTTTTAATAATTACTCCTTCACTATCTAAAAGTATGTTATCTGGAATTCCAATAACATTATATATTACGACCGCTTCATTTTCATTGTCTTTTAAATCTGTAAGGTTGTACCATGTTAATCCGTCATCATTAATTGCTTTTATCCAATTATCTCTGTCATTATCAAGAGAGACACCTACAATATTAAATCTATTCTCATGATACTTACTGTATAGTTTCAAGAGGCTCGGGTTCGATTTTCTGCAAGGGGCACACCATGATGCCCAGAAATCTATCAAAGTATATTGTCCTTTTAAACTAGAGAATTTAACCCGCTCGCCTTCGATATTTTCTTGCTCAAAGTCAATATATTTTTCTCCTATTTGCGGGTTTTTATTCAAATGCAAATACCGAGTAATTGACCTTCCATAAGATGTATCTTTAGTTTTATAATCCATCAGTGAGAAAAGCTCAGTTATGAGTTGTTTATTCCATCTAGTTTTATTCGCATTTAAGGTAAAAACACTTTCAAAAGAATTAGGGAATTCCTTAATGAACTTTTTAGAACTTTTGGATAACTTTTCTATCAAATCCTCCAAATTCGAATACACAGAATCCTGCTCTTGCTTACTCAAATTCCCAGTGCTTAAAACATAATCGGCACTTTCAATTTCCTTTAAAATTGGAAGCTTCCTCTCTTCATGCAAATTTGCTACTTCCTGTACCTTACCTCCTGTAACCATTGAACTTTTCAAACTCCCTTCATCTGCTATGAGTACTATATTGGAATTCTCTAACCAAAGTGATTTCCGATCTCTAGAATTTTTTAAAAATAATGTAGCCTTGGTTGGCTCAATCACTTGTCCCTTAATTTTAAAATTACCACTCGCAATTAAAGTTGAATCGATTATACCACTATAATTAACATATACATAAGTGTTCTTTGGTGCGTTTTTCATAGTACCAATAATTTCGAAACCTAAATCTTTTGTTTTTTTATTTAGACAAGAACTAAAAGTAAGAGAGAACAGAACCAAAGAATATATTATATAATTTTTCATAAAGCTTAAATTAAGTTTCCCTAAACCCTGTTAGTCCGTTATGGTAATCCAAAAGTTCTCTAAATCTCAGCTGTCTGTCTTTGTTAAGTATTTGAATACCCTTTGAGTATAATTTAGAGGCAATAGCATGTTCCTCACTATCCAACATAAGAACTTCCATTTTACATCTCCAACAATACTTAATCTCCATTTTTATAATCCTTTATTTGAACTTTCGTAATGTCATGGCTATGAGTAGGTGTTTTAATTCAGTTTCGTCATTCCGAATTGATTAATCGCTTGTTTTCTATTTTCTACAAGGGAAAAGCTCA
>CAZJCZ010000438.1:0-1528 GCA_964544575.1 uncultured Flavobacteriaceae bacterium
TAGTTTCAGGCCAAATGGCAAACGGTCAGTTTATGAATGCTAATATTACTTTTAAAGAAATTCAAACCATTAAAAAAGTAATAAAAAAGAAACTCAATAATATTTACCATTTAAGGATAGAATATCCAGAATAGTACCAATTTATATTTTAATTTGGCCTAAAAAAAGAGAAGTTTTGCTTTTGCAAAACTTCTCTTCAACTTAAAAAATAATAATCAACTAAACCTAAACCTAAATATTTTTCTTAGCTAGATAAAAATCAACTAATTCAATAGATTTATCATTTAATCTATCTTCCATTTCATCTAACGTTTTTGGTGGTGGTACAATTACTTTATCTCCTTTTTTCCAATCTAATGGCATAGCAACTTTATATTTATCTGATGTTTGCAATGCATTTAGCACCCTTAAAATTTCATCCATGTTTCTACCCACATTTAACGGGTAATACATGATCAATCGAATCTTTTTGGTTGGATCTATAAAAAATACGGCCCTTACCGCTGCAGTTTCGCTCTCATTAGGTTGTAACATTCCATACAATTTTGAAACTTTCATATCGATATCCGCAATAATTGGAAAGTCAAAATAAACACCTGTATTCTTTCTTACATTATTTACCCATCCCAAATGTGCATGAATACTATCAATACTTAAACCTAACAATTCAGTGTTTAGAGCAGTGAATTCACCTTTTCTAACAGCAAATCCACTCATTTCTGTAGTACATACCGGTGTAAAATCTGCCGGATGTGAGAACATTACTATCCATTTATCTTTAGCAAATTCAGAAAATTTAATAGGTCCTTTCGTTGTTATTGCTTGAAAATCAGGAGCAATATCTCCAATTCTTGGCATTGTATTCAATGTAACCTCTGTGGTTTCCATAATTACTTTATATTTATTATTATTTTGATAATATTATCATTCATTTTATCTTCAACAAAATTACACAAAAGCAAATTAGAATTCCGTAACCTAGGTTACACGTATTAAGAAATTTATTGAGTCATTATTTTTGACCGAATTTATAACTCAAACCCACCATCCAATAGAAAGTTTCTTTTAGATCTTCTTCAACCAATACTTCATCCACAAGAATGGTTGCCTTACTTTGCGGCAATACTAAAGCAGGTAAAAATGAAAAGGTCAGTGATTTAGAAGTATACCACATGGGTAAACTAAATTCAGCTGCCATCATATTAAATTTTTCACTTTCTTGAATGGAGATGGAGGTTGTTGTTTCTACTGTGGTTCCGCCACCACTGCCTTGACCATTTCCTGAACTACGATCGCTTCCAATTCGATTATTGATATAGTATTCTTCATAAAAATTTTGAGACCCCATATGGATACCTGCGGTAGGTGAAATTTGAAACTTTTGATCATTTGTAATGAAATCATGACTCAACTCTGATGATAAAAAGAAATCTGAACTACTATTCTTGTTAAAGTAGGTACTTGCAGCTACAAAGATATTCATAAAATCAATGTCATATGTAAGATAAGCAGATACATCTGCCTCAAC
>CAZJCZ010000439.1:0-1525 GCA_964544575.1 uncultured Flavobacteriaceae bacterium
TATAAAAACCCAAAAGGACTGGCTAAAAACGTAATTGCAAAAGACAATACCGTGGCAATTAGAATAGCACAAGATGAATTTTGTCAAAAACTAATTAAAAAATTCGGGAAACCCATTGTTTCAACTTCTGCTAATATTAGTGGGAGGCCAACACCAAGTACTTTTAAAGAAATCGATCAATCGATTTTGGGTGAGGTTGATTATGTGGTAAATTTGTACCAGGATAAAATTAATGATTCACCTTCAAAAATTATTAAAATGGGTAGAGATGGTGAGCTAGAAGTTATTAGAGAATAATATTTATGAGTCAATATTATAAAGAAGTGCTTTCTTCTGATATTTTTAAATACATAACAAAAGCTGCTGAAGAGTTAGACATGGACACTTATGTTATAGGAGGCTTTGTGCGTGATTTTTTAATGCATAGAAATAGTGACGCAAAAGATATTGACATTGTAACAGTAGGAAGTGGAATATCGCTTGCTAAAAAAGTAGCAGACCTTTTACCAAACAAACCCAAAGTTCAAATTTTCAAAACCTACGGAACGGCTATGTTAAGGTTTAACGATCTTGAGATTGAATTTGTAGGCGCCCGTAAAGAATCTTATACTAAAAGTAGTAGAAATCCTGAAGTTGAAAAAGGTACTTTACAAGATGATCAAGACCGGCGAGATTTCACTATTAATGCTATGGCATTAAGTTTGAATGAAGAAGATTTCGGCAAATTGCTGGATCCGTATAAAGGAGTAGAAGACCTAAAATCTGAGATTATTAGGACCCCATTAAATCCTGATATAACTTATTCTGATGACCCGCTTAGGATGTTGCGCGCTATTCGTTTCGCTACCCAATTAAATTTTACTATTGAAAAAAAATCCTTGGAATCTATCACAAAAAATGCTTCTCGTTTAGATATTATTACTCAAGAACGTATTGTAGATGAGTTACATAAAATATTGTTATCAGATAAACCTTCTATTGGTTTTAAGCTGTTGGATAACACTAAATTATTAGAACGATTTTTACCTGAATTAACTGCCTTAAAAGGAGTGGAAGAAGAAGCGGGACAAACGCATAAAGACAATTTTTACCATACGTTGCAAGTTGTTGATAATATTTCTCAAAAAACGAATAATTTATGGTTGCGATGGGCTGCATTGTTACATGATATAGGCAAAGCCCCAACAAAAAAATTCGATAAAAAAGTTGGATGGACATTTCATGCACATGAATTCGTAGGTTCTAAAATGGTCATCAAACTTTTTAAGCGATTAAAAATGCCATTAAATGAGAAGTTGAAATATGTAAAAAAGCTAGTATTATTGAGCTCCAGGCCTGTGGTATTAGCCGAAGATGTAACTGATTCTGCCGTGCGTAGATTGATCTTTGATGCCGGTGAAGATTTAGATGATTTAATGACTCATTGTGAAGCAGATATAACTACAAAGAATCCTAAAAAAATTAAGCGTTATCTTAATAATTTTAAACTTGTTCGGGAAAAAATTGAGGAAGTTGAAGAACGTGA
>CAZJCZ010000440.1:0-1514 GCA_964544575.1 uncultured Flavobacteriaceae bacterium
GTTGAGGCAGATGTATCTGCTTATCTTACATATGACATTGATTTTATGAATATCTCTTTAGCTGCAAGTACATACTTTAACAAGAATAGCACTTCAGATTTCTTTTTATCATCAGAGTTGAGTCATGATTTTATTTCAAATGATCAAAAGTTTCAAATTTCACCAACTGCTGGCGTGTATTTAGGTTCTCAAAATTTTTATGAAGAATACTATATTAATAATCGTATTGGTAGTGATCGCGGTTCAGGTCAAGGCAGCGGTAGTGGAAGCACGATAGAAACTATTACCACTATCTCTATACAAGAAAGTGAAAAATTTAATGTTATGGCTGTTGAGTTAAGTCTACCAATGTGGTATACTACGGAATCATTTACTATTTCATTTTTACCTGCGTTGGCAATCCCACAAAGTAAAGCAACTATACTAGTTGATGATATATTAATTGAAGAAGATCTAAATGAAAGTTTTTATTGGATGGTGGGTTTGAGTTATAAATTCGGTCAAAAATAATAGCTTACAAACATTACGAATACATGTAACTTAGGTTACTAATTTCTAATTTGCTTTTGCGTAATTTTGTCATAGATAAAACAATAGTATTTCACCATCTATTAAAAAAAGGTTTTATCAGAATAACAAATAAATTAATAACCAATATGGAAACTACAGAAGTTACATTAAATATGATGCCAAGAATTGGAGATATTGCTCCAGATTTTGAAGCGGTAACAACAAAAGGACCTATAAAAATGTCTGAATTTGCTAAAGATAAATGGATAGTAATGTTTTCACATCCTGCAGATTTCACACCGGTATGTACTACTGAAATGAGTGGATTTGCTCTTAGAAAAGGTGAATTCACTGCCCTTAATACAGAATTGTTAGGATTGAGTATAGATAGTATTCATGCACATTTAGGATGGGTAAATAATGTAAGAAAGAATACAGGCGTATATTTTGACTTTCCAATTATTGCAGATATTGATATGAAAGTATCAAAATTGTACGGCATGCTACAACCTAATGAAAGTGAAACGGCAGCGGTAAGGGCTGTATTTTTTATAGACCCATTAAAGAAAATTCGTTTGATCATGTATTACCCATTAAATGTAGGTAGAAACATGGACGAAATTTTAAGGGCATTAACTGCATTGCAAACATCTGATAAATATAAAGTTGCGATGCCATTAGATTGGAAAAAAGGAGATAAGGTAATTGTACCACCGCCAAAAACGTTAGATGAAATGGAAGATAGATTAAATGATAAATCTATTGAATTAGTTGATTTTTATCTAGCTAAGAAAAATATTTAGGTTTAGGTTTAGTTGATTATTATTTTTTAAGTTGAAGAGAAGTTTTGCAATTGCAAAACTTCTCTTTTTTATACTAAATTGAAACTTAAATGCTAATTACTCTGGATATTCGATCCGTAAATGGTAGATGTTATTGAGTTTCTTTTTTATTACTTTTTTAATTGTTTGAATTTCCTTAAAAGTAATATTAGCATTCATAAA
>CAZJCZ010000441.1:0-1513 GCA_964544575.1 uncultured Flavobacteriaceae bacterium
AATCTATTGTATTTATGCATGCGTACTTATTCCCTGGTCAAGGCACTCAATTTCCAGGTATGGGAAAAGAATTATTTGAAAAATCTAAATTGGCTCAAGAATATTTCAAAAGAGCCAATGATATTTTAGGGTTTTCAATTACTGATGTAATGTTTGAAGGATCTGCTAAAGATTTGAAACAAACAAAGTATGCTCAACCGGCAATTTTTTTACTTTCATTTATTCTGACAAAAACCCTTGGAAATGCTTTTAATCCCGATATGGTTGCCGGGCATTCTTTGGGTGAGATATCAGCTTTGGCTGCTATTGGATCTTTAGATTTTGAATCGGCTCTGAAACTTATATCTAAGCGTGCTTCAGCTATGCAAAAAGTTTGTGAAGTCGAAAATACAGGTATGGCAGTTGTGGTTGGATTATATGATGTTATCGTTAAGGATATCTGTAATCAGATAGACGGAGTAGTTGTACCTGCTAATTATAATGCTTTAAATCAAGTTGTTATTTCAGGTGAAATGAAGGCTCTAAAAGAAGCTTGTGAAAAATTAAGGCCAGGTGCTCATGCAGTGATAAATTTACCTGTAAGTGGAGCATTTCATTCTCCCTTTATGGAGCCAATGGTTGAAGAATTTAGATTAGCAATAGAGGACACAAAATTCAAAATTCCAATTTGCCCTATTTATCAGAATGTCAAAGGACGACCGAGTAGCAATATAGAATTAATTAAGAAAAATTTAATCGATCAATTGACGCATCCGGTAATGTGGAGGCATACAATTCTCCACATGATCGAGGATGGAGCAACTGAATTTACAGAAATTGGCCCGGGACATTTTTTAAAAGGACTTGTTCGTCAAATCAATAAAAATGTAAAAACATACGGAATTTCGTAAACGGCCAAAACACTTTTCAACCTACTTTTACAGTTGTAGAACTTCCTAAGGATGGGATATATAGCTATTTTAGCTCATTTTCACTGATTTTCCAACTTTATTAAACATAAAGTAATATTTGCACCATAATGTACCGCGTTAACTGCCTGCCGGCAGGTGTTACTTTGCTTGGACGGAATTTATTTTTAAGGTATAGTATACCTTTAAAATAATGAGCGAGATGATGCGGTGGCCATCCTTCCTACAAGATTTCTTTAAATTTTTCTTCTAAAAACTTCTTCTGAAAGGGTAATGAAACACTTATTATGCGACCCGACGACACGTCCTCCGAAGCCAATTTCGGCGTAGTAGGAGAGGAGGGAAGCATAATGTGTGTGAAATGGGAGAGTATCAATAATTAAGTTTATTGGATATTCAAAACTATGACAATGCAGGAAGTAAGAATTAATAATTAATTCATTTTGGATGAGGAATATCATTGACAATTTTGTTAATGCAAATTAAATTTATAGTTGCTTTAAGCACAAGCATTGATTTTCTTCATGAACCAGCTAATCACTTGCAATTATCAATTAAACTTTTATCAAAAACATCCAACAATTAACTAACTATGAAAAATATAA
>CAZJCZ010000442.1:0-1511 GCA_964544575.1 uncultured Flavobacteriaceae bacterium
CACTTATAGCCTGATAAGCATGATCATCACTCATAATAAAAACTATGTTTGGCCTTTCTGCAGGTGTTTGATTTGATTTTTTCTCAATGTTGTTTTTACAAGCAAAAAGGGCAATTACAATTATACTTATTGTCAAAAAGTTACTTATTTTCAATCTCATGTTTAACAATTATTTCTTACCTATAATTTCATATTTTTTCAAAAGCTATAGAGCTCGATAAAAATTTACTCTTGTAAATGAGGATGCTTTTTTAATTGGCCTTCCAGCATTGCTTTAATTTTTAGTTCATTTACCAATAATGAATCTTGCACTAAAGGATAATTTTCCAAAATATCCTTATTTAAATTGAAAAACTTTCCATCTTGATAAAGTTTATAATCAACCGTCCTTACAAATTGATTCCTATATTGATTTACCCTTTTACCCCACTTTGGGTCATAATGAACAAAAACAGTTTTTCTAGGTTTATATTTCTTACCAGTCAATAGAGGATAAAAACTTTTCCCATCAGACTCCACTTCCTTCGCGATACTTTCAGCAAAAGTTGGAAAAAAATCACTAAACTCTATTAATCCATTATAAACGAATCCTTTTTTTATCATTTTAGGCCAGGAAACAATTAAAGGAACATGTGTACCGGCATCGATTGTATTGCCTTTACCTCCTTGTACCATTCTTTCCTTAGTATTCGAAAATATTGAAGGATGTGTACCATTATCACCTGTAAAAATTAGTATGGTATTATCTTCAATATCCAATTCTTTAAGCTTTTCTACAATTTTACCAACGATTTTATCAGTATAAGTCACCATATCTTTAAAATAACTTGTGTCATTCTTATATCGATTTGCTTTGTTATTCCATTCTTTAGAATCAGGTGTTGATACGAATGGATCATGCACCAATACCATAGGGTAATAAATAAAAAAAGGTTTTTCTTTTTTCCGTTCCATAAAGTCTAAGATATAGTCTGAAAAAATATCAGGACCATAATCATCTATCTTTCTATCAAGCAGTTTACCATTTTGTTCAATCAACGGGTTAGCATACCTTTCTCCTTTATTAGCTGAATTTGTTAATTGCCACAAACAATATTCATCAAATCCTAATTTGTTTGGTTTGGTAATATCACTCCAATCGGCGATCTCATTTTTATAATAAAGCCCATTTAATTGCCATTTCCCTGTAATACAAGTCTCGTACCCTGCATCTTGCATCAAATTTCCAAATGTATATTGATTGGTATTTAAATTACCAAAATAATCGTAGTTGCGATAATTATATTGGCCGGTCATTATTTTAACTCTTGAAGGTGTACAAAGAGGTTGTGAGACACAATTATCAAATTTTACTCCTTGCATGGCTAAAGCATCAAGAACAGGGGTTTTATAAGAAGTACTTCCATAACTGCCCAAACATTCATAGCCAATATCATCCGCCATAATAAGAATAATATTTGGCCTATCAATTTTCTCCTCCTCTTTACAGGAAATTCCTAAAATAACTAACA